>DATBNA010000657.1:0-5703 GCA_036554545.1 Hyphomonadaceae bacterium | reverse complement strand
GTGGATCATCCGCCAGCACGCCCCTGATGATCGCGATCGCCTTGTCGATGTCGTCGTCGTAGTCGATGGAGAAGAGAAGATCGAGCCGGCGCAGGCTCCGCGCCGTGTGGTTCACGATTATATCACCCCAGGCCTTGTCGTTGGTGACGACGACTTCCTTGTTGTCGAGCGTGCTGAGGACGGTCGTGAACGGCGTGATGTCCGCCACCGTCCCCGTTTCGCCCGATATCTGGACCACGTCCCCGATGCGGTATGGTCGAAAGATGGCGATGATCACGCCGGCGGCCACTGCCTTGAGCGTATCCTGGAGCGCCAGGGCGATTGCGAGTCCCGCGGCGCCTACGACCGCGACCAGGGAGGCGATCGGAAAGCCGAACTGCTGGAGTGCAGCGATCAGTCCGATGGCGAAGGCGCCAAAGCGGACCAGCGCTGCGAGGAAGTGGAACAGCGTCTGCCCGCCTGAGGATGTGCGGCGTCCAACCCGCTCTCCGAACTTGCGGACACGAGAACCGAGCCAGGAACCGAGGAACCAGACGGCGACAAGGATGGCGAGACCCTTGAGCGCGGCGTAGGCAAGCGCTTCGGCCTGGGTGAGACTGTAGCCGAACAGGAGGTTTGCGGCGACCGCGAGCGCAAAAAGTATGAATGCGGTCCGGACAAGCAGGCCAAGAATATCGACCATGAGATGGTCGGCGGTCTTTTGTTCATCTCCTTTCCGCTGCTTCGCCAGCCCGGCGAGCTTGATTGCGAAGAATCTCAACGCTGCCGAAATGAAGGCGCCCGCGAGATAGGCGACAATGAGGACGATGGCCGACCACATCCATTTCTGGCTCGGGCCGTGGAAATCCTGCGCCCATGTGCGGAATGCTTCGAATTGCTGCTGAAAGTCCATGCCGGTCCGTTCGTTGCCTGCTCCGACTGAGGCCTAGCGCGAGCCGCCGGAAAACCCAACCCTGACCGCCGGCCTAGCCATCGAGCATGGCCTCCAGCGTTTCCATGCGGTCGGCATCGCGGGCGGGCTTGTCCCACCGAATGCGGTGAATGCGCGGGAAGCGCATGGCGATTCCCGATTTGTGACGCGGGCTGCGCTGCAGGCCTTCGAAGGCGACTTCGAGGACGAGGCCTTCATTCCTGTTGGCGGCGACAGCGCGCACGGGACCGAAACGTTCGATGGTGTTGTCGCGCACATATTTATCGAGCAGCACAAGCTCCTCGTCGGTGAAGCCGAAATAGGCCTTGCCGACGGGAGAGAGAATTTCCTCGCCCGCCTGTGTCTGCCAGACGCCGAAGGTGAAGTCGGAATAGAAGCTGGAGCGCTTGCCGTGTCCGCGCTGGGCGTACATCAGCACTGCGTCGATCAGGTGCGGATCTCGCTTCCACTTGAACCACTGGTTGGCGGGGCGGCCGGCAATGTAGGGCGCGGTCCAGCGCTTCAGCATCAGGCCTTCGATCTCGCGCGTCGGAGGATGGCGGCGCAGGTCTTCGAGCTGGGTTGCATCGGCGAAGGGGATAAGCGGGGAGAGATCAATGCGTTCGGAGTCGAGCGAGACGATGAAGCGTTCGAGCCGCTTGCGACGATTCTCAAATGGAAGCGGGCGGAGATCCTCGCCGTTCTCGATCAGGAGATCGTAGGCGCGAAGCATGGCGGGGCGGTCAGCCATCTGCTTCGGTGAGACGGTCTTGCGGTTGAGGCGCTGCTGCAGCTCGTTGAAAGGCGCGACGCCGCCCTCGGCGTTGCGCACGAGGAGTTCACCATCGATGGCGGCGTCGAAGTCGACAAAGTCGAGAAGGTCGGGGAAGGATTTAGAGATATCATCACCGGTGCGGGTGTAGAGGCGGCGAACGCCGCCTTCGCTGGCGAGCTGCACGCGGACGCCATCCCATTTCCATTCGGCAGCAAAGTCGCCGGGCGTGACCAGCGCTGGATCGAGCGCGTCGGGATCCGAGCGCTCGGACTTGGACAGCAGCGGATGCGACAGCATGGGCGGTCGGAAAGGCGCCAGCGCGCCGGAGACGGGCTTTGGAGCGCGGCCTTCGAGCCAGGCGAAGAGGTCGAGGTAGGGCGGGGAGAGGCCGTGCCACAGCTCCTCGATCTCGGCGACATCGACCTTGCCGAAGTCTGCGACGGCCTGACGGGCGAGACGCGCGGAGACGCCAACGCGCATGCCGCCGGTGACGAGCTTCAGCAGCGCCCAGCGGCCGGTGGCGTCAAGTGCGTCGAGCCAGCCTTCGACGAGCTGCAATCCTTCGGTCTTCGAGACTTCGAGCAGCGTCTCGACGACTTCGTTGAGATCGGGCGGGCGATTGGCCCCGGGACGCTTCGGCCAGATCAGCGAGATCGTCTCTGCAAGATCGCCGACATAGTCGTAGGAAAGTCCGAACAGCACGGGATCGACACGGCTGGCGACAAGCTCGCGGATCGCGGCCGGCTTCACGGAGGGAATGTCGAGATCACCGGTGATCGCCGCCAGAGCCCATCCGCGCGAAGGGTCGGAGGTGTGGCGCAGGTAGTCACAGATCAGCGCAAGCTTGGCGTTGCGCGAAGGGGTAAGCACCAGCCGTTCAAGGAGCGCGGCGAAGGCCTGCATGATCCACATATAGGTCGCGCGATGCACTTACCGCCAGCGTTCCAGGCTAGCTGGCAGCATCCGGTTTCACGAGTTGGATGTCATAGCAGTGTTTGCCGGATGGGCGCGCCGCAAGGAGTTCCGGGAAGCGCTCGTACCGTTGCATGCGATCGAAGGCCGACTGCTGATCCGGATCGAACGACCTGCGGAACTCCCCGCAAAGACGAATTCGGTCGTCCGCAATCCGCGTATAGTCGGCGCCCGGAAAATCAGAATCCAACGTGTAACGATTGCATGCCGGAATGTCCGGGTTTGCTTTCAATGCGTCACGGATGGCGGCCCGCATTTCCGCCAGGTCTTTGGGGGTCTGGCCCTTGAGGGCGAACGCGCACTGCGCCATCGCGGCAACCTGATCGAGTCTGGCTGTCGTTTGTGCGTCCAGGCGCTGGTCGCGCGCATCACCGGGGCCGCCAATGACAATAAAACCGGCAATTACGGCCGCCAGGACGATAACTCCGCCCACAATCGCGAGGATAGGGCCAAGGTCACGCTTGCTGGTCATGCTCGTCGCCCTTTTCGGCGTCGCGGATGAAGTAGAGGAAGATTCCGCCGGCAATAGCGGCGATGACCAGAAGTTTGAGGACAAGGCGCGTCGACAGGTCGCCTGACAGGAAACTGTAGACCAGCGCAATCGCGTCGCCGATCAGCGTGCAGGAAGCAATGATCAGGGTGATGTAGGTCAGCCATTTGCGGACGACGCTGCGCTGCATGGCAGGGTTGGTGCGGCGCTGTTTGCGGATGTGAAGGGCGAGCCATGTGAATATCGGCGTGCCCACGACAAGCCCGGATATCGCCGAACGGATCTGACTCTCTCGTGAAAAGAAGCCGTACTCGTTGTCCAGTTCATCGGCGATCGCGGTGTCGATGAGGGCGAAGAGCAGCGAGCCGAGGTTCCACGCCACCACGCCGAGCAGGATGAAAAGGACAAGATAGAGGAAGGCCTCGCGCGCCGAGACGTAAGGCTTTGGCCTGGGGACCGCCATGCCGAGATCCGTGTCGGCATATCCGCTCAATGCAGCGTCGACTTCCTTCTGGGTCCAGCCGGCGGCGACAAGCGCCGAAGCGATACGCGTACGATCCTGGCCGCGATTGAGCGCCTCGCGGATGAAGGTCTCGAGTGTCGAGCTGGCCATGCCTGTCCCCTTTGGCGACAGCCTAGATCGCTCGGCGGCGAAGGGCTAGGCCGCGTGCTGCGGCCTAGCCCCAAGCGTCAGGCGCCAGGCGCCGCCGTTACGGCGCGTTCCTCGGCGCGTATGTCGACTTCGACGCCCGGCGCGGTGCGGAAGACCATCATGTTGCGCTGGGCGGCGGTGTAGGCCGGCCAGGCAGGGACTTTCGCATTGCTGGGGTCGCCGGTCTTCGCGAAGGCGAGCCAGCTTTCCGACATCTGGTCGGCGATGGCCTGCGCGTCGGCGCCTGTGCCGGACATGGATTCCGACTTGGCGACGTTGTCGAATACCATGCCGATGTCGAGCGCATGCGGGACATAGCGCTTGCCACCCATGACGGGGGTTTCCCAGTCGAGCATGTAGAACCAGACTGGCGCGCCGCCCTGCGCCGCCTTGCGGTCGGCAAGCGTGACGCTGTTGCGGAAGAACGTGTTGTCTGCGGTCGCCATGAAGTAGAGTTCGGGCGCTTCGATGTCCGGATGCTTCTCGCGGTAGAGCTTGATGATCTTGTTCACGTCGCGGCCCGGAAGCGCACGCTGTAGCTCCTTGCCGACCGTGTCGAAGGTGACGTCGAAGAGGGCGGGGTTCGTGCCGCCTTCGAGCGATGTGCCTTCGGTGCGGTTCGAGCCGATGAGCAGCGGCACGTCGAGCGATTGCGGCGGGCCGGCCGGGTCGAACGGATGGTTTGGCGTGCTGGGCCCGATGGAGGGGCCAGAGCCAGCGCCCTGAACGCCTTCGGCGGCAGCCTGGATATCCGCGACCGTCTTCGTGAGGATGTCCGCAATGTTGTCTTTCGTCAGGCCGAGCTTCTTCACCACTTCGTCGGCAGCTTTCTGCGCGGCTTCCGTTTCGGTGTGACGCAGGCGCGGGCCGGACTGAACCACGGCGCGGTGGAAGAGGCCCTTGGCCTTGTCCATCGCCATCAGCGTCGAAACTTTCGCTCCGCCGCCGGATTCGCCGAAGATCAGAACCTTGCCCGGATCTCCGCCGAACTTCGCGATGTTGTCGCGCACCCATTCGAGCGATGAGACCATGTCGAGCGCGCCGACGGCGCCGGACTCGGCAAACTGTTCGCCATAGTGCGCGAGGTTCATGTAGCCGAAGAGGTTGAGGCGATGGTTCGTCGTGACCACAACGACATCGCCGCGCTTGGCGAGGCGCACGCCGTCGTAGGCGTAAGAGGAGCCTGAGCCGGTGACGAAGCCGCCGCCGTGGAACCAGACGAGCACGGGGCGTTTCTTGTCGTCGAGCGCGGGCGTCCAGACGTTGAGGAAGAGGCAGTCTTCCGACATCGGCAGAGGCGGATCGGGGCGCCACGACTTGAAGAGGCCGCCGCCATCGCCGCCCCCGGTCTGCGGGGAGGAGTTGGCGTAGGCGAGGGCGTCCTTCACATCGGTCCAGGGTTCAGGCGCCTTCGGCGGCTGGAAGCGGGTTGTGGCGGTGTCGGCGCCGTAGCGCACGCCTTTGAAGACGGTGATGCCATCCTCGACGAAGCCTTTCACCTTACCATAGGTGGTTTCGGCGACCGGATCGGTCGATGCGGCCGGCGCCGCCGGTTCTTCCGGCGAACATGCGGCGAGCACGCCGCCCGCGCCTGCAAATGCCAGCATTGCCACTGACGCTTTCAGGACAGCCCTGCGGCTGCCGAACGTGGTCATACCCATGAAGTCTCTCCCTCCGTATCCGGCTCTTTCGTCCGGATATCGTTGCGGAAACTAGAGGCTTGCGCATACTCCGTCCAGCAACAGTCGATGATTCATCCGGTTAGACGGCGCCAAGCACTCGCAAGGCGCGGCCGGAGCAGGAGAAAAAATGAGCGTTGTCTCGCCGCCAGATCTGGCGCCGCCCGCAGGCTTCGAGCCGTTCCACCGAAAATCGCCGCTGACCGATCCGTGGGAGCCGATCTT
>DATBNA010000574.1:0-8539 GCA_036554545.1 Hyphomonadaceae bacterium | reverse complement strand
GGCCGCGGCTTCCTCGGCGCCGACGGCAACCACGCGCTGCAGAACTTTGTCGCGAAGGTCGCCGCTGACGTGAAGGATCCGCAGACCGGCGTCTCGGTCGACCAACGCCGCCGCGCCGAAGCCATGGTGTCTGGGGCTGCGTCAGGCGCAAGCGAGCGCGCCAAGGCTGTTGCGAAGGCGGCAGGCGACGGAAAGGATATCCCACTCGACCCGCTTGGCTCGGGCTCGGACTATTCGAGCTTCGTGCAACACCTCGGCGTCGCCTCTCTGAATGTCGGCTATGGCGGCGAAGGAAACAGCGGCGGCGTCTATCACTCTGCCTACGACACCTACGAGCATCACGCGAAGTTCGTCGATCCGGGGTTCGTCTATGCAGGCGTGCTGGCAAAAACGACCGGACGCATGGTGCTGCGCATGTCCGAGCAGGACCTGCCCGTCCAGCGCTATGGTGATTTCGCGGACACCGTGTCGACCTATCTCGACGAGGTGAAGGCGCTGGCCGGCGCCAGGCGCGAGGCGCAGACGCTGCAGGCCAGGATCATCGCCGCCGACGCCTACAAGCTGGCGGACGATCCGACCGAAACGTCCGGCCCGCCTACGCCGTTGAAGGCAGTTCCCTTCTTCAACCTCGCGCCGCTGGAAAACGCCGTGGTGCGGCTGAAGGCCAGCGCCAAGGCCTATGACGCCGCGCTGACGGCAAAGGGTGCCGGCCTGTCAACGGATGCGAAAGGCAAGCTGGTCGCGCTGGCTGGCCAGACCGAGCAGGCCATGACCACCGACCCGGGCCTCCCCGGAGGACGTGGCTGGTACAAGAACATGATCTACGCCCCCGGCCGCTTCACCGGCTATGGGGCCAAGACCCTGCCCGGCGTCCGCGAAGCCATCGAGGACGAGCGCTGGGAGGATGTCGACACCTATGCGGGGCTGACGGCCAAGGCGCTCAACGCCTACGCTGACCGGCTGGACGAAGGCGTCGCCATCATGGGCGGCCCGGCCTCCGGCGCTCCGCCGGGCGTCGCCGCCCGATAGCAAAAGGCCGCCGGTTTCCCGGCGGCCTCCCCCGCTTCGATCACCCTAGCGGAGGAAATCGAAGTCAGAGACGTCGCCGTTGCGCCGGATGTCGCAGACGGTGTTCACATAGCTGTAGCCGCGACGGTCGTGCAGGCGCATGCGGCCGCGGAGTTCCCAGCCGTCGCGGGTGTAGTCAAGGCGGGGGGCGCTGTCGTACTGGGCGCTGTAGTAGTTGCGGTCCCAGGCTTCGCGGTTGGCCTCCCGGCTGCAGTTCCGCTGGGCGTACTGGAAGTCCGGGCGGCGGCCACGGTCGCGATCCCAGTCCCGGTCGCCGCGCTCGCGGTCATCGTCGCGGTCCTGGCCGGCGAAGAGGCGGGGCGCCCCTTCAAGTTCCTCGGACTGGACTGGGGGCCGCTGGCCGAACTGCTGGGCGGAAACGGGGACTGCGGACGCAGCCAGAGCTGCGGCGGCGGCGCCCAAGATCCTGATGTGCTTCATCATGAGGCTGAATCTGCGCGGGTCTTCCGGAACCGGACCTGAACGCCTCGCTCAGGTTGCAGGCTGAACACACCTGCCGGCCTTCGCTGCCGAACCTGCCGCGACCTCGCCTGCCAAGGGAACGGCGCCGCATCCTGCGCGTACCTAGCCCAAGGACATGCTGGGGACCCCCATGATCAAGCCGTTCATCCGTATTTTGGCCTGGTTTGCCGGAGGCGTCGCCGGCGCGATTGCGCTCTTCCTTGTGTTTGCCCCCTACCTGGCGTCGGTCTTCATGAATATCGGACGCCGGCCCGTGACGCTGCGGCCGACGCCGGCTCGGACTGTCCGCCGCTGCTTGCCGCAAGCTCAGCGCTCAGCCGCGCATTGATACGCACAACCTGCGCGGGACTTGCCGCGAAGACGTGTTCGCAATGCACTCGCCCGAGAGGTGCATTCCACTCCGCCATGCTGTTTGCTGGGTCAGCAACCAACCCGTCGCGTCTGCGGTTTTACGGACCTTAGGTCGCGCGAGCGAAGAAATCGGTTTCAGCGCAGCGCTCTCGTGGAGAGACCGGTTCCCAAAAGCTGTCATGTGTACATGTTAGTCGCGATTTTTTAACCGCTGGCGCGCCACTCTCAAGGTTGGGGTCGGTCCTCAGGTGGTGAGAGGACTGCATGCTAAGAATACTGATTGCCGACGACTACGAGATTGTGCGTCACGGCATTCGCGCGCTCATCGCCTCGAACAGCAGCTGGGAATTGTGCGGTGAAGCCCCCAGCGGCACGTCGGCCTACGCGGTCGCGATGCGCACCAAGCCCGATATCCTCGTGCTTGATGTGTCCATGCCCGGGCTGGGCGGGATCAGCCTCGCCAGAATGCTGCGCGAAGATCTGCCGGAGACGATGCTGCTCGCCTTCACCATGCGCGATGACGCCGACACCGTGAAATCCGCCCTTGCTGCAGGCGTTAAAGGCTATGTGTTGAAGAGCGATGGCGAGCGCCAGCTCGCCGCCGGCATCAATGCGCTTGGCGCCAAGCGCAACTACTTCTCGCCCTCCATCCTCGAATTCATCACCGACGCCGCCGCCAATGACGGCGCGGGCCCGGCCGGCTTCACCGCGCGCGAGGTGAAAGTCACCGAGCTGATCGCAAAGGGCATGAGCAACCGCGCCATCGCGGACCTGCTCGGCATCAGCGTGAAGACCGTCGAGAGCCACCGCGCATCCGCACTGCGCAAGGCCGGCGTCCACACCGGCCCCGAACTCGTGCGCTTCGCGATCCGACATCAGCTCATCGCGTAGCCATACTGGCTGCGGCGGCCGACATGCGTCGACCCCCGATATCACCCGATCACGGCAGCATCCCGCCGCTGTCATCACTTGACTGTATCTTTTACAGATGTAAAAGTTGAGTCGCCCAGAAGGAGCGGACGGGTGTCAATCAGCGTCGCGGAGAGCGTGATCATGGAAGCGCTCTGGAAACAGAGCCCACTGACGGCGGAGGAGATCGCCGCGCAGGTTGCCGCCGATCATGAGTGGACCGAGGCCACGGTGCGCACCCTGATCAATCGCCTGCTGAAAAAGAAGGCCATCTCGGCCAAGAAAGACGGGCGAAGATACCTCTATCGGCCAATTACGAAGCGGGCCGACTGGGTGCATGAAGAAAGCCAGGGCCTGATCGACCGCCTGTTTGACGGCCGCCTTGCGCCGCTGGTCACCCACTTCTCCGAACGCCGCAAGCTCAGCGCCAGCGACATCGCCGATCTCAAGCGTCTCATCCGCGAGCTCGACGATGGCAAATGACCTCGTTTTCCTGCTGCTGAAGCTGACCCTTGCTGCCAGTGCAACCATCCTGCTCGTGCTCACCCTGCGCTCGCCCATGCGCCGGATGTTCGGTGCGCGTGTCGCCTATGTGCTCTGGCTCATCGTCCCCGTCGGTTCACTTGCTGTCCTGCTGCCCGCCCGCACCACGAACCTTCCCTCGCCCGTTACAACCGCGATACCACAACCGCCGCCCGCCGGTACGGTAGCGATCACCACTGAAGCCACAGATCCGGTTTCCGTCGGTGCTGCACTCGATCTCTCCCCCGCCATCGCCATGGTCTGGCTCACCGGCGCTATCGCCGCTCTTGCGCTCCTTGCCTTCCGCCAGCGCGCCTTTACCGCCTCGCTCGGCCGTCTCTCCTGCGAACACCCCAACCGCCGCACCCTTCGCGCCGAAGCAACAGGCATCGGCCCGGCCCTCATCGGCTCTCTCTTCCCCAAGCTCGTCCTTCCCCGCGATTTCGAAACCCGCTTCGACGAGACCGAGCGCAGCGTCGTCCTCGCCCACGAAGACATCCACCTGCGCGGCCGCGATCCGCTGATCAACGCCTTCGTCGCCCTCGCCCAGTGTCTCAACTGGTTCAACCCGCTGGTCCACATCGCCGCCCATGTTCTCCGCATCGACCAGGAACTCGCCTGCGACGCCGCCGTCATCGCGCGCTTCCCGAATGCGAAGCGCAGCTACGCCGAAGCCATGCTAAAGACCCAGATCGCTCCGGCCAGCCTGCCGCTCGGCTGCTACTGGCCCGCGCAAGACGAGCATCCGTTGAAGCAGCGCATCGCCATGCTGAAGCGCGACCTGCCTTCCGAACTTCGCGCCGCCTGGGGCGTCCTGATCGTGGCCGCCGCCTGCCTGGCGAGCGGGTGCGTCGTCTGGGTTGGCCAGCCGCCGCGGGCGATGGCGACAGCGACCGCCGAGATCAACGCTCCAGTATCGCCGGCGCAAGCCGCACGCGATTCCCGGCTATTGGAAGCGATCCGGTGGGGGGATGTCCGCCGACTCGAGTCGGCCATCGCCGCGGGCGCCGATGTCAACGCGCGCGACCGGAGCGGAACCACGGCAGTGGTCATTCTCGCCCGCGCTGATGACGTGCAAAGCCTCCGCCTCCTGCTGGAGCATGGCGCGGACCCGAACCTTGTTTCCCCGGGCGAGGGCAATGCCCTCGCCGCTGCCGCAAGGCGCGGCCAGCTTCGCTCTGTCATGGCTCTTGTGGAGCATGGGGCGCGTGTCAACGATATGGCCCCCGGCATCGGCACGCCGCTGGCGGCTTCGGTCAGAACCGGACAGCTCAACGTTGTAAGGTACTTGGTTGAAAACGGCGCCGACGTGAGCCTTCCCTCGCCGCCCCAGGCGCCATGGGACCGCTGGGGCGTAGAGCGCACGCCGCTCGACTGGGCCGTTAACGGCGATCACACGGAAATTGAGACCTATCTGAGATTCAAAGGCGCGACCATGTAGTCGCGAACCACAGCAACGCCTCACACACCTCCAACGACCACCAGCGGAAACGCACAGCGCTTCCCGCAACGACCCAGTCATGTCCGGAGCCTCCCATGAAACTACTCAAGCGAACAGCAGCCGCAATCCTCACCCTTGCACTCGCAGCTTGCGCGGGCTTCGAGATGACACCGGTCAACGAACTTAAGGTGAAGACGAAACAGGGCGTCGTCGCCGGCGCCGAAGCCGACGGCATCCGTACCTTCAAGGGCATCCCCTACGCCGCCCCGCCGGTCGGACCTCTCCGCTGGAAGCCGCCCCAGGCGGCGATGAAATGGGACGGCGTCCGCGACGCCACGAAGTTCGGTCCGCCCTGTCCCACCTTCGACACCTCGAAATACGCGCAGGCGAAACGCAGATCCGACCTCGGCTACGACATCTTCAGTGGCGTGCCCCTCGCCCCCGGCGCCACCGAAGACTGCCTGACGCTCGACATCTGGGCGCCGAAGGATGCGAAGAACGCGCCTGTCATGGTCTGGCTCAATGCGCTCGGCGCCAGCTCCAATCCGATCATCGACGGGACTGCCTTCGCCCGCGACGGCGTCATCCTCGTGAACTTCAACTACCGCCAGCTCAGCATGGGCAACTTCTCGCACCCCGCGCTTCGCGCTGCCGCCAAGCCCGACGAGCCGCTCGGCCGCTTCCAGACCATGGACCAGCTCGCTGCCCTCAAATGGGTGAAAGACAACATCCGCGCCTTCGGCGGTGATCCCGGCAACGTCACGCTCTTCGGCCTCTCCGCCGGCGGCGCCTCGACGCTGCAGATCCTCACAATTCCGGAATCGAAGAAGCTGGTCGACAAGGCCATCGTCCAGTCCGGCAATGGCTGGTTCTCGCCCATCACCCAGTCCGAGATGGAAACCATCGGCGCCTGGATGGCGAAGGAAGCCGGCTGGCCCGCCAACGCCACCGCCGAACAGCTCCGCTCCCTTCCGCTCGACACACTCCCCCACCTCGGCGCCTACAGCATCGACGGCCGCCTGCAGAAGGAGAACGCCACCGAAGCCTTCGCCGCCGGCCGCGTCATCGACGTCCCCATGATCATCGGCTGGACCGACTTCGACGGCTCCTCCCTCCGCTACCCGCCGCAGACCGTCATCGATCGCACCAGCGCCGGGGTGAAAGCCGCCTACGCCGCCGAAGGCAAGACCGGCGACGATCTCGTCTACGCCATCTACACCGACAGTCACAACGGCGCGCCTGCCCGCTGGACTGCAAAGATGACCGCGAGCGGCCAACCAACTTACCTCTACCTCTGGACCTATGTCCGCGCTCCCGACCGCGGCAAGGTCCGCGGCGCAGCGCACGGCAGCGACCTCTCCTACGCCTTCGACAGCTGGGCCAAATCCTATCCCCAGCTCCAGCTCACGGAGGAAGACAAAGCCGCCACGCGCCTCATCCACTCCTGCTGGATCAGCTTCGCGAAGACCGGCAAACCGCAATGCGATGGCGCACCGGAATGGCCCCGCTACACCGCGCAAGGCGATCAGCTGATGGAGCTCGGCCTCAATCCCAAAGTCCTCACCGGCTACCGCAAGGCCCAGCTCGACGCGCAGGAAAACGCAATGCACGAAGTCATCGACCACACACGCAGGAGCGTTGAGGACCTGGTTGCAGGCGTTGCTGAACCCTGAGGGCTAGACGCCGCTCTGGCCGAGGCCGATCCAGCGGGCGGCGGCGGCGGCGGTGATCCAGGCGAGGATGGTGACGATGCCGGCGAGGATGCTGAGGCGGGAGACGGTGCTGGTGGCGACGATGATCCAGACGAGGAAGCCGACGATGATCACGGCGGCGGCGCGCAGGGTCCAGCGGTTGATGTCCATGAAGATGTCGTAGTCGTCGAGCGGGTGGTAGAGCCCGTAGGTGATGAAGCCGATGATGGCGACCGTAAGGATGGTGATGGCGCCGAGGACGATGCGCACGCTGTTCGAGCCGAAGGCCATGGCGATCAGCCAGCCGGCGCAGAGGACGTGGAAGGATCCAGGCGCCGCGCCATACGACGTTCCGAATATCAGGACGGAAGCCAGCCAGACGACGAGGCCGAGACCGAGCATGATCCTGGCGTTGTTCGTGAAAACACCGTCGCGGCTGGCGACTGAGCGGACGACGCCGAACGAGAGGATCAGGGCGGCGGCGAGCGCTATGACCTTCACGAGGAAGGCTGGCCGCACGTAGAGCTTCATCGGGTTGACGAGCCCCATCAGCACGCCGGTGATCACCATCACGATGAGCGCCCCCCAAAGCCAGGGGCGCACGGTCTTCTCGATGGTGGAGGCCGGGACGCTGGTCATGCCGGCGCCCATCAGGCGCAGGCTGGGCAGCAGCATGGCGCCGCCGACCACGGTGAGCGCCAGGACGTGCATGCAGAGGATCGCCGGGAACATCCAGCTCGAGCCCTTGATGACCGGCGCCGGCCAGATCGAGGTCAGGCTCTGCACCCAGGGCTTGATGTCCGGAAACAGGGTGGCGAAGTCCATCGTCAGTTGCTCCCCTCGGTGTCTGCAGGGGGTGTTTCGGGCTGGCCTTCGGCGGGCGGCGGCTCTTCAGGCGCCGGTTCTTCGGCAGGCGCATCTTCGCTGGCCGCTTCCTCACCGGCCGCTGCCTCGTCGGCCGCGATCGCATCGCGCATCTCGACGGCGCACTCGGCGAAGACATAGCCGAACGTCCCGGGCTTCATGTTCTCGCATTCGAAGAAGGTGAGCGCCATCAGGCGGCCAAAGATGATCACCAGCATCCACGAGGCGATGGAGACGCCGGCGGCAATCTTCACGGCTGCCGGCGGGCTCGCCTGCGCGTCCCACTCGGCCTGGCTTTTCTGCGTGCGCGTGTGGAACCAGAAGATGTTGATGGCCGCAACGATGATGAAGACCACCTTCGCGCGGAAGAAGACCGAGTGGTAGTAGTGGACGGGATTGGAGAAGAAGAGCAGCGCGCCTGTCGCCATCACGAGGATGAAGCCGGCGACGGTGAATGGCAGGACACGATTGTTCAGCGTAGAATAGGGCACGTTCCGGAACGCCAGTCCCAGCATGCGCAGGTCGACCATGAAGATCGTGCCGGCGAACAGCATCAGCGAGACGAGGTGTGTCCCCTCGGTCAGCGCCCAGAGGTGGAGCGAGCCGGCGAATTGCTGGCTCCACGACGTGAACGGGTCGCCATCCGTGGCGCCAGGGACGTCCTGCAGCCATTGAAGCAGATCGTGAAACAAGCCCCGACGTCTCCCCGGACACGCGTGCCCACACCTGTTCGGGGAGCGCCGGGCCTGTCAAGCGGATACGGGGCGGATACGAGGCGGATGCTAGTGCCGCGAGGGCTTGGGCGCTTCTGGCGGCGGCGATTCTTCGTCCGGTTCGGGTTCGGCGCCGTGGCGGCATTTGTCGGCGAGCCGCAGGAGGCCCAGCATGTCTTCGTCGTTCGGCGGCGGCGGGCTGTCGTAGCTCACCTTGAAGGCGCGTTTGAACGCGAATAGCCAGGCTCGGGTCTGATGCATAATATCCGGTTGGTCTGTTCCTGTGAGAGGGAAGCGCATGGGAAAAGCCAGCGTTCCCCGGGCGGGCGATCTCAATTCTTAAACCTGGATAAGGCCGCCTCCGCCCGTCGGCCGGGCGACGTTGTATTCTGTTGTTTTCCGGTCCCCGGCAGAATTTCAGAAGGACGGCAGGGAACCCTGCAGGCTGAGCCGCAGCCGGATCGTTCGCCTGTGGGGCGTTGCCTGTTCCAAGGCGG
>DATBNA010000317.1:0-1941 GCA_036554545.1 Hyphomonadaceae bacterium | reverse complement strand
ATGCGTGTGTTGAGGCTGATGTCGCGCCGCAGGTCGAAGCGGTCGGCCACATGGTTCAGGTAGCGCAGCAGTTCCGGCTGGGCGGCATAGCGCTCGCTCCAGTTCCAGGTCTCCTCGAGTTCGGGCGAGAAGGAATAGGAGTATTCGTGGCTCTCCACGTCCACCCGTGCGCCGGGATAGCGGTTCCAGTACCAGGTACCGCCAACGCCATCGCCAGCCTCGAAGACGCGCGCGGCAAGGCCGAGCTGCCGCGCCTTGTAGAGCATGTAGAGGCCGGAGAAGCCGGCGCCGACAATGGCGATGTCGAGCTTCTGGGCGGACTCACGCGTCGTCATGGACGTTCTCCCAACGCACAGCGGAATGCCGCCTCATCCTCGCAGGACGCAGCACGCGCCGCCTAGAGTGCTGACGCCTTGCCAACCTCGGAGAGCGGAACGTCGCCGCGATAAGGGCCGGGCGTCTGGTTGTAGTTCATCAGCTTGGTAGCGCCGGCCTCGGACGTGCAGAAGCCGACAATCGTCAGCTCCTTGATCAACCGGAAGAAGTCCGGATCCGATCCTGCCGGGCGCGGCGAATAGGCGATGCGGTCATACTCGGTCATCAGCGTGACCTGCTGTTCGGACGTCAGGTCCGCGAAGTGCTTGCCGGCAAGCTCGGCGCCGTCCGTCGAGACCGCGCCGAGGCCAGTGCGGATGATCGTCCGCTCCTTGTCCTGATAATAACCGGCCAGCATGCGGTCGATGAAGGCAGGCACGCCAACATCGACAGCGCCGGGCGTATCGGTTTTCGGAATGATCTGGTCGGCCATGGCGGTGATGGTTCGCATCTCGTCAGCCGTCAGGAAGGACTGTTTGACGTCTGCATCCACAGGCGTCGCTGTGCAACCTGCCAACACGCCGGCGATGGCCGACGACGAGAGTGCGCCGCCCATCAGGGCGGCTACGCGCTGGATCAGTTCACGACGGTCCATCATCGTCTTTCCTCCAGCCTAGAGTTCGCCGCGCTTCAGCGCGTTGACGGCGTGGTCCGCCGCCCGCGCCGTCAGCGCCATGTAGGTAAGCGACGGGTTCACACACGCCGCCGAGGTCATCGCTGCGCCGTCGGTGACATAGACGTTTGTGCAGGCATGGACCTGGTTATTTGCATTGAGCACAGAGGTTTTCGGATCGCGTCCCATGCGCGCAGTGCCCATCTCGTGTATGCCGAGGCCCGGCGCGTAGGGTCGGTCATAGGGCCGAACATTCTTGAAGCCGGCTTCCTCCATCATCTCGGCCGCGGCGGCCTGCATGTCCTTGCGCATGTTGAGTTCGTTTTCGCGGATCGTCACGTCCATGGTCAGCGTCGGCAGACCGTTGACGTCCTTCACCTCGTTGTTCAGCCAGACGCGATTGTCGCGATAGGGAAGCATCTCGCCGAAGCCGGTGAGGCCCATCGACCAGTTGCCGGGCTGGGAGATCTCTTCCTTGAGATCCTTGCCGAATCCCATCTCCGCCACCAGCCGCTGCCAGCCAGAGCGGCTCGCGCCGCCCTGATAGCCGTAGCCGCGGGTGAAGCTGGCCTGCCTGGTGGCGTTGTCGCCGAGGTTGCGGAAACGCGGAACGTAGATGCCGGTGGGGCGGCGGCCCGCATAGTAGCGGTCTTCATACCCATCCACATCGGACTGGGCGCCGGCGAGGAAATGGTGGTCCATCACGTTGCGGCCGAGTTCATCCGAGTCGTTGCCGAAGCCGTTCGGGAAGCGGTCGCTCTTCGAGTGCAGCATGATCCACGTCGTCGCCAGCGCCGAGGCGTTCAGGAAGATGACCTTGGCGTAGAATTCGACGTCGTCCTTGGTGGTGGCGTCCTGAATGCGTACACCCGTCGCCTTGTTGCTGGCAGGATCGAAGATGATCTCGGTGACGATGGCGTCCGGCTGGAGCGTCATGTTGCCGGTGTTGTCCG
>DATBNA010000521.1:0-7406 GCA_036554545.1 Hyphomonadaceae bacterium | reverse complement strand
CGACTGGTATCCGCGCTTTCTTCCACCGCCGTTTTCGGGCCGCGCACTAACCGCGATTTCCTGATTGACGCACTGGGCCGGCCGGCATTCGCAGACGGCAAGGCGTCGACAGCGTTCATCGGCGAAACGTATGGCGAGCGCTTCGAGCCGGCAAAGACATCCGATGTCATGCTGGCGGCGGCTGCAGTCGTGCAGCATGCCTGCGCGCTGGGCCGGGCGGATGCTGCTGCGTTGAACATGAGCGCCGAGCTTCTCGACTGGTCGAGCGCAGGGCGGCTGGAAACGATCGTCGAGTACGAGGTTGAAGGCGCCGCGCGGAAGCTTTCGATAAGGCCGGCCGGCGGCTGGCGCTATGACGTTGGCGCCGGAGGATCGCCGCATGTGGTCGCCATCAAGGCCATGAACGGGGAAACCGTACGACTTGTAGTCGATGACCACATGGTGGAGGCGGTGTATCGCGACGACGGCCGTACGATCTGGCTGGCCACCGCGACGCGCTCGCTCGAACTCACCAACCTTGCCTCCTTTATCCGCCCCAAAAAGGATAGCGCAGGTCAGGGCTTGCTGTTTGCGCCCATGCATGGCCGACTGGTGGACATCTGCGTTGCAGAGGGCGCCCAGGTGAGTAAGGGCGACCGGCTCGCCGTGCTCGAGGCGATGAAGATGCAGCACGAACTGACCGCCGGGATCGATGGCCGTGTCAAACGCATTGCCGCGACGGCTGGCGTACAGATCGCCGCGCGCGACCTTATCCTTGAAATTGAACCAGCGCCCTCCAGGGCAGGAGTCTCGTCATGATGAACTCTCCGATCTGCAAGATGCTCGGCATCGAGTTCCCGCTACTGGCTTTCAGCCACTGCCGCGATGTTGTCGCCGCAGTGTCGAAAGCGGGCGGCATGGGCGTATTCGGTGCAGTGAACCTGCCGCCGCATCGGCTGAAGGAAGAGCTCGACTGGATCGACAAGCACTGCAATGGCAAGCCGTATGGCGTCGACCTGATCGTGCCCAACAAGATGGAAGGCAAGGCCGAGCCGTTCAACCCGAACGCACTGCTCGGCGCCATTCCGCAACAGCACAAGGACTTTGCCGCAGGCATCCTGAAGCAGCACGGCGTGGAGCCGGGAGATCTCGAAGCGGATCGCTCAACCAGCGTGAACTTCGCGCGCAACATGCGCGAGGAAGGCGCGGCGGGCAGTCTTGAGGTGGCCTTCCAGTATCCGATCAAGCTGATCGCCAACGCGCTGGGCGTGCCGCCGCCGGTGATGCTCGAGATGGGCAAAAAGCATGGCGTGCCGGTCGCGGCGCTGGTCGGCGCGAAGGAGCATGCAGTGGCGCAGGTGCAGGCAGGCGTCGACATTCTTGTGGTCGCCGGCGGCGAGGCTGGGGGTCACTGCGGAGAAGTGTCGACCATGGTGCTGATCCCGGAAGTCTATCGCGCCGTGCGAGCGATGGGCGCGAATACGCCGATCCTTGCGGCGGGCGGCATCACGACAGGCGCACAGATGGCGGCGGCGATGGCCATGGGCGCGGCCGGCGCATGGTGTGGTTCCGTGTGGCTGACCACCACCGAGGCGGAGACCAGCCCGACGGTGAAAGCCAAGATGCTTGCGGCTTCTTCCCGCGATACGGTCCGCTCGCGCTCGCGCACCGGCAAGCCTTCGCGCCAGCTTCGCTCGCCGTGGACGGATGCATGGGAACAGGACGGTGCGCCCGAGCCGCTTCCCATGCCCTTGCAGACGCTGGTTTCCGAGCCGGCCCTGCGCCGCGTCGACAAGCTTGCCGAGGGTGGGCACAAAGGCGCGCAGCAACTGGCGACCTACTGGGTCGGTCAGGGCGTCGGACTGATGGACCAGAGCATGTCGGCGGGACAGGTGGTGCAGGCATTCAAGGAAGACTTCCTTGCCGCCTATGAACGTCTGTCGTCCGCGCTGGGAGACTGAACGTGCTGCAGCTGGCCAACGACTTCCGGGAAGAAAGCGAGGCGCTGCACGCACTGGTGCAGCCGCTGGACGACGCCACACTGGATCAGCCAACCGCATTCAAGAGCTGGACGATCAATACGGTCATCCGCCACCTGCACATCTGGAACCTTGCGGCCGAGATGGCGCTGAAGGCGGATGGATCGTTCGAGGCGTACTACGCGAAGCTGGCCGAACATCAGAAAAAAGGCGGCAAGCTTCCAGCGTTCGAGATCGAGT
Source organism: Hyphomonadaceae bacterium (assembly GCA_036554545.1). Lineage (GTDB taxonomy): Bacteria > Pseudomonadota > Alphaproteobacteria > Caulobacterales > Hyphomonadaceae > UBA7672. The sequence goes on along the minus strand of DATBNA010000521.1, from coordinate 5,208 downwards.
GGCTAAGTGGCCTGACTGGCCGAAAGCTGGTGGCGACATGGAAGGACGGCTTCGTCGAAACCGCGGAGCGGTTCGCCGTCGCCGACCCGAGCGCGCGACTGAAATGGGCAGGCCCCGACATGAGCGCGCGGTCGTCGATGACGGCGCGGCTTATGGAAACGTGGGCGCACGGACAGGAAGTCTACGATGTGCTCGGAAAGGTTCGCCGCAACGCCGACCGGATCCGCAACATCGTCGTGCTCGGCAACAACACCTATGGCTGGACATTCAAGGTGCGTGGCGAGACGCCGCCTGAACCACGGCCGCATCTCCGGCTGACTGCGCCGTCGGGAGAGGTCTGGCTCTATAACGATCCGAGCGAGACGGAACTGATCGAGGGGCTGGCGGAGGAGTTCTGCCAGGTGGTGACACAGGTGCGGAACATCGCGGACACAAAGCTGCGCGTCGTCGGGCCCAATGCGACGAACTGGATGTCCAAGGCGCAGTGCTTTGCCGGAGCGGCCGAGCCGCCGCCCCCGCCGGGAACGCGGCGGACGAAGACACTTGCCTGAGCGCTACTTCCTTGCGGCCTCGACCATGGCGCGGATCGCCCAGCGGCGGACCTTGCGGGCTTCGGCGTCGCTGACCTGCAGGACGTCCTTGAAGACGACCAGGGCCTCCGTGCCGATGATCAACGCAAGCGCGCGGGAGAGCGTCTGGAATGCAGCCGGGCTGAACTCCTTCTTGTAAGGAGCCAGCGCAGCCTCAATGAGCGGCGTTCTGCGATTCTGCCGCTTGGGGAGTTGGCCTCCCTCTTCTGTGAGGCTGCGCTGGAGGGATTGAGCCAGCATCATGCGAAGGCCGGCTTCATTGGTCAGCATCATGGACTCGAAGGCGGCGTCGAGCTTCTCGACGCGGCCAGCCGGATCGCCCGGCGCTCCCTTGAACACGTCGTCGGCATTCGGCGCGGCGACGTCGAGCGTCGTCTCGACCATCAGCGCTTCGATGCTGGGAAAGTAGCGATAGGCCGTGGCGCGCGAGACCAGCGCCGCTTCCGCGACTTCCTCAAGCGTAGGCCTGCGGCCCTGCTTCATGAGGCGCGCGGCCGCGTCGAGCAGATCCTTGCGCGTGCGGCGGCGTTGATTGGGGCGACCGGCGGTGTCGGCCATCACTGATCTTGCGGGAGTTGCTGGAGGATGGAGGCGAGGTCGAGCCAGACGTTTTCACGCTTGATGTCGCCGGCGTCGGTAAACTCGATAACGTGCAGGAGGCGGAAGGACAGCGGCCTGTTGCGGCCTTCGAGGCCGAACGGACGGCCCGGCGCTTTTCCAGTCCACATGCTGTCGTCGACCATGAAGTTGTCGCCGTAATAGCGGCGCAGGCTTTTGACGCTGCCGTCGGATAGGTCTTTAAACAGATTGTCGTAGAAGCCCCGGGCGGCTTCGCGGCCTTTGGTCGGACCGGTGGGATAGCCGACGATGTCGTGGTCGGCATCGGCCGTGAGCGTTGCGAGGACGCCTTCGACATTGTCTGCGGCTTCGTAACCAAAATGCTCGTCGAGCTTCTGGTCCATCTGTCTGCGTGTCAGCGCCATTTTGTGTCTCCTGTGCAGCGGACAGGAAACCTCTAATGAGACTTTTGTCTCATTGCAATACCTATATCTCATTTATTTGAGATCGCAGGATTCCTCGTAGTCGCGCCAGTTTCCGTCGCGACCGCGGAGACGGAGGCGGCCGTCTTCGGTTTCGACATCGGCAGATGAGGCGACAGCTTTTGAGACGCCGCCGGGAATGTCGATGACGTAGGTGGGCTGGGCGAGGCCGGAGATTCGGTCGCGGAGCTGGCGGACGAGGTCCTGGCCCTGCTCCACCGTTGTACGGAAGTGAGATGTGCCGGAAGCGAGGTCGGCGTGGTGGAGATAGTAGGGCTTGATGCGGTTTTCGATGAAGGCGCGCATCAGGTCGGTGAGCGTGTCGATGTTGTCGTTGACGCCTTTGAGCAGGACGGACTGGCTGAGGAGCGGGATGCCGGCGTCGGCGAGGCGGGCGCAGGCGGCGCGGGCTAGGGGCGTCAGTTCGCGCGGGTGGTTGCAGTGGATGGCGACGTAGACCGCCTTTGACTTGCTCCGGATGGCCTCGACGAATTCGTTCGAGACGCGTTCGGGATCGGCGACAGGCATGCGGGTATGCCAGCGGAACACCTTCACATGCGGGATGGCTTCGAGTTCGCGTGTCAGCGCGGCAGCTCGGCGGGCGGAGAGCATGAAGGGATCGCCGCCGGTCAGGATAACTTCCCAGATCTCCGGATGCCTGCGGATGTAGGCCAGTGCGGCTTCGAGTTCAGCGGGAGAGAGATTGCCGTCCTTGTCGGGACCGACCATTTCGCGGCGGAAGCAGAAGCGGCAGTAGACCGGGCAGACAGACACTGCCTTTAGGAGGACGCGGTCGGGATAGCGGTGGACGATGCCTTCGACCGGCTCGTGTGTCTTGTCGCCGATGGGATCGGAAAGTTCTTCGGGGCGGATGTCGAGTTCTGCAGCGTTCGGCACGAACTGGCGGGCGATCGGGTCGTTTGGGTCGGCATTGTAGATCAGAGCAGCGAGCGCTGGCGTGATCGCCGTCGCGTAGACAGCGGTAACTCTCGCGAGCGCGGCGACATCGTCCGATGCAACGAGACCCGCTTCGACGAGATCGTCCGCGGAGCGGAGCGTTCTTGCCGGTGCGATGCCTTCGATGTCTATCAGGCGGGCCATCAAGTGTTCCGGTCGATGATGGCGCCGAGGTCTTCGATCGCTTTCACCGAGCGCTCATCGAAACCTTCGCGGCGCAGAAAGCTAGCGAAGAGTTGCGTCGCCTTCGGCGCCGTGCCGCACTGGCTGATGGCGCTGTTGATCGCGGGAACGGTATCATTGAGGAAATCGCTGCCCAGGCTGACGGCCTTGCCTGCTGCGGACGCCATAACGGCGATGTTGCCGAGGGTCTTGTCCTGCGTGTTGAGGTTTGCGGTGAGACCGCGCAATTCGACGACGTCCTCGCGGTGGTCGCGGAAGAACTCGTCGAAGAAGCGCTGGGTTTTCCAGTCGACCCACTCAGCGGTGCAGGGCTTGGGCTGGGTGACGCAGGCGACGAGGAAGAGCGCGGGAATGACGATCAGTATTTTCATGCGGGGGTCCATAACACATCATCGATACGGCGTGCGCCTGTGGCGAGCATGACCAGGCGGTCGAAACCCAGGGCGACGCCGCTGGCGTCGGGCATGTGTTTCAGGGCGCTGAGGAAATCCTCGTCGAGCGGATAGCGTTCGCCATAGGTGGACTGTTTTACGTCCATTTCCGCTCCGAAGCGGCGGCGCTGTTCACTAGCATTGGTGAGCTCGCCGAAGCCGTTGGCGAGCTCGACGCGGCAGGCATAGAGCTCGAAGCGTTCGGCAAAGCGTGGATCGCGGGCGAGCGGACGGGCGAGCGCGGCTTCTTCGGCCGGATATTCGCACAGCAAGGTCAGACGTTCCTGCCCCAGCTTTGGTTCGATACGCTCGACCAGGACGCGGCTGAAGAGGTCGGACCAGCTGTCATCGGCGCCGACCCGAATACCGATCTTGCGGGCCGCATCCGTCAGCTTGTCGCGATTGCCGAGTGTGGCTTCGAGGTCGATTTCGGCGTGGCGGGCGAAGGCGTCGACCAGCGTGAGGCGTTCCGGCTCGGCGTTGGGATCGCAGGTCATGTCGCGCCATTCGAACGCAGTGCGGCCGGATTCACGCAAAGCAAGACGGCAGAGTTCGACGCAGTCGTTCATCACCGCTTCGTAAGGCTCGCCGGCGCGATACCATTCCAGCATGGTGAATTCCGGCGCATGGAGCGGACCGCTTTCGCGGTTCCGGTAGACGCGGGCGTAGTCGAAGATCTTCGTTTCGCCGGCGGCCAGCAGCTTCTTGCAGGCGAATTCCGGCGAGGTGTGCAGATAGAGACGCGAGCCGACCGAGCCATCTTCGGCGAGGCGTTCGGTGGAGAAGGCGTGGAGATGCGCCTCGTTTCCGGGCGAGACCTGGAGCGCGCCGCATTCGACTTCAGTGAAGCCCTGCCCTGTAAACCATGAGCGGGCGGCATCGCGAATCCGGCCGCGGGCCGTCAGGAAGGGTCGCCGGTCGGCGTGGCGATCCGGATTCCACCAGCGGCGGACAAGCTGGGAAGGGCTCAAAACATTGCTCAATCCGGGGCTCCAAAGGCCGCAGCGGGCCGGGCTTGGCCCGAAAGACGGCTCATTGTATGACCGCGCCGCTTCAACAGTTCCGACCGGCCGAGCCTTTACTCCGCCGCCGGCCAAAAACAAAGGCTTCCCCCAGTGTCAAAAGTCATCGCCAGCGACGTGCGCAAGGGCAACGTTCTCGAGGGCGAGGATGGGAAGCTCTATACTGTTCTGAAGGCCGAAACCTATCGTCCGGGCAAGGGCACGCCGACCGCGACGATCGAGATGCGCCGCATTTCAGACGGCGTGAAGGTCGTCGAGACCTACAAGACGACCGACCAGCTCGAGCGCGCGTTCGTGGAGGAAGTGAACCACAATTACCTCTACAAGGACGGCGACCACTACGTGTTCATGAACCCGACCAGCTACGAGCAAGTCACCGTGTCCGGAGACATGATGGGCGACAGCGCCCAGTGGCTCGACGAGAACATGAGCTGCATCCTGCTGATGTTTGACGGCAAGCCGGTGTCGATCGAGCTGCCGCAGCGGGTGACGCTTGAGATTGTCGAGACCGAACCGGTTGTGAAGGGCCAGACCGCTTCGGGCTCGTACAAGCCCGCGAAACTGTCCAACGGCGCGCGCGTGATGGTGCCTCCGCACATCGGAACAGGCACGCGCGTTATCGTGTCGACCGAGGACGGCTCCTACGTTGAGCGGGCGAAGGACTAGCTCGCTCTCGTCCTCAATATCAAACATCCGCCTTTGCTCTTCGAGCTTCGGCATTGCAAGTCCGGCGGGGCGCACTTCTTCGTTCGGGGCCGCCTCCACTGCGCTTCGACGTGGCCAGCCGGCATGATTGCGCATTCGCACGGGCGGGAATGCCCTGCGGGATGCTGTTCCCTCCTCATGGAGGGCCGGGGACGCGGGATGGCCCCGCGTGGGTTGGCGTGGCTGATGGCTCAGCCTCACCGGTGGAAAGAGAAACGCGGCATCCCGCGTCCCCAGCGCAGTGTTGATGTCGCCGGCACGCGCACGGGGAGGTGTTTCA
>DATBNA010000470.1:0-1547 GCA_036554545.1 Hyphomonadaceae bacterium | reverse complement strand
GCGATCCGACAGCGAACAATCCGGCGGCGACGCAATACGACGAAAAGCTCTGCCGTACGTCCTACATGTTGATGCGGGATTTTTTCAGCGAGACGCTGTGAGGCATTGATTCCATAGCCGTGTATGCCGGCTCGTCATGCGCGGGCTTGACCCGCGCATCCATCATTCTTCGCAAGTGGATGGATTGCCGGGTCAGGCCCACGGCTGTCCGGTTCATGGGAAGTATAGTCCGAGGGTCAACTGGTTTGCGTTGAAGGATATGGGTTGCGGTGGTTTGAGCAGCCGGTCGATGGGGCGCCTGTGCATGAGGTTTGTGCGGACGAGGCGGGCGAAGTCGAGCGGGCGACGCACAGCGTTTTGCGCGGCTTGCGCCAGGCGCAGGAGCAAGAAAGCGATCAGCGCGACAGCGATCTGAATGCGGATGGCGTTTTCAGAGGTGCCGAGGAAGTGCGTGATGCGCAAGGTCTGCTTGACCCACCGGAAGAACAACTCGATCTGCCAGCGCTGTTTGTAGAGATCGGCGATCTCCTCGGCGGGCGCGTCAAGATCGTTGGTGACGATCCGCAGCACCTGGCCGCTGTCGCCGACCACGCAAAGCTCGCGAACCGGCACTTGCAGCGGATTGTGCCGGCTGCTGGCAAGCCGTTGCGGCAGGTGACCGATGCGGTCGCTGAGGATGTTGCCGTCCTGCGGCACATCGTTCTGATGCACGACCGTCAAGGGTGTGTTCTTCTTCAGTCGCGTCACGAACCGGCAGCCGGCATCGTCAAGCGCCGCCCACCAGCCATAATCGTAATAACCGAGGTCGTAGACATAGCTCGCGCCGGGCTCGATCGGCATCGCTTTGGCCGCGGTGATGTCGTTGACCTTGGCCGGCGTCACCGCAAAGTAGACGGGGCGATCCGCCCGCGGATCGTAGATGATATGGGCCTTGGCCCCGAACACATCTGCAGAGAACGTCGCCCAGTCCGCACTCAGGCTGGACAGCCGCACGCCGGTCGAATCGATGAGCCGAACGGCGTCGGCCGTCGCCTGTCGTAGCCCGCGATGGGCCTGCTTCAGCAACCCTGCAAATACATCGCCGAAGACCTGCCAAGACCGCATCGCGTTGGCGTCCGCAAGCGTCGAGCGTTTCACCGGCGCCGCCCCCACGTGATAAAGCCGCCTCGCATGGCTCTCCAGTCCGGTTACGATCTCGCGCAGGCTGCTCGCCCCGCCCAACTGACCGAACAGCAGGGCAATGAAGTGTCGCTTCGTGCTCAATCTGCGCGACAAGTCATCGGCGCCATACTTCTCAACAGACCGCTCCAATCGATCCCATGGCACGTACTTCAGCAGGGCGTGGAATACGCTATTCTGATGCCGCATGGCGCGGGTCTCCTTCCGTGTCTCGAACATTGCCGAATGCTCAAAACACAGAAGAATCCACGCCATGCGCCTCGTCCAGAAAAATCCAACCGGACAGCCGTGGGTCAAGCCCGGCAATGACGAGGTCGTGGATCGGCAATGTTCGCGGCAGTGTAGCTTCCGTGTTGCGGTGTTGCCAT
>DATBNA010000468.1:0-13318 GCA_036554545.1 Hyphomonadaceae bacterium | reverse complement strand
GGGTTCAAGGCGGCTGCCGACCAGGGCGGCGCCTGCGTCCTTCACCAGCAGGGTGGTGGGGGCGACGGCGCCGACGCTGATGCGGGCGCCAATGCAGGCGCCGGTAGAGTCAATGGTGATGCTGACGGCGGCGCCAACGATGGCGATGTCCATCTCGGTACGGGGGATGAGACGGAGATAGGCGTCGCCGGAGCGCGGCGGCCTCGCAGGCAGACGGAAGGCGACAAGGATTTCATCCGGCGCGAGCGATGTGCGGCCCGGCCCGGCCTGCACCTGCTCGACCGGAACCTCGCGGCGGCCTTTCGATCCTTCGACGATGCAAATCGCGCCAGCTGCGATGAGGGCGGGAACGCTGTCTGCCGCCGGCGAGGCGTTGCAGAGATTGCCGCCGAGGCTCGCCCTGCCCTGCACCTGCGTGGAGCCGATGAGGTTCGCCGCTTCGATCACGCCGGGCCATGCCTTGCGCAGCGCCTCATGCTCGCCGAGCACCGCGCCTGGAACGGCGGCGCCGATCAGAAAGCCGTCCTTGTCGGCGCGGATTTCCAACATGCCCGGGATGCGCTTGATGTCGATGATGACGCCCGGCTTCGCACGACCGCCGCGCATCTGGACGATAAGGTCGGTTCCTCCCGCAAGGATGCGGCCCGCCCCCTTGGCCTCGCCCAACGCTTTCACGGCGTCTGAAACAGTAGATGGAGCAAGATATTGGATTCCGCTCAAGCCGGACTCCCGAGTCTCTGAAATGCCTCTTGTGAGCGAATACTCACATGGCCCGGCGACCTAGCGCAAGTCCGCGTTTATCTTGGCAAGAGCGGCGCTTCCCGGCGTGAGGTCCGCCGAACCCAGGGAGTTCAGCGGCTTCTGAGTCGTATCGAGCCGGTCATGCAGGTCGGTGGCGTCCGGATCGACAAAGAGAAGCCCGGTGACGATCTCGCCCTCCGCATGGCGCTCCTGCAGGTAGTTGGCCGCGGCGATCTTGTTGGTTGGATCGTAGTCGTCATGCAGTTTGCGCAGGCGCAGGATCGAGCCGTCGTGCTGGGTGACTTCGCGGACTTCGCCGGGCTTGTAGTCCGCCGTGATCGGCGTCCGGCCGAGGATGACGTCGAGCCGGTTCACCGCTTCGTTGTGCTCGCGGACATAGTCGAAGCTCTTGGTCGAGCCGGCGTGGTTGTTGAAGGCGACGCACGGACTGATGACGTCGATGAAGGCCGGGCCATGGTGCGTGAGCGCGCCCTTGATCAGGGGCACGAGCTGCTCCTTGTCGCCCGAGAAGGAGCGGCCGACATATGTCGCGCCAAGCTGAAGCGCCAGCGCCACGAGATCGATGCCGCTCTCGGTGTTTTCGACGCCCTTCTTGGATTTCGACCCCTTGTCGGATGTCGCCGAGAACTGGCCTTTGGTGAGGCCGTAAACGCCGTTGTTCTCGACGATGTACGTCATGTCGACGCCGCGCCGGATCGAGTGCGCGAACTGGCCGAGGCCGATGGAGGCGCTGTCGCCGTCGCCCGAGACGCCAAGATAGATCAGGTCGCGGTTGGCGAGGTTGGCGCCGGTCAGCACGGAAGGCATGCGGCCATGCACGCTGTTGAAGCCGTGGCTCTGGCCGAGGAAATAGTCTGGCGTCTTGGACGAGCAGCCAATGCCTGAAAGCTTGGCGAGGCGGTGGGGCTGGATATCCAGCTCCCACGCCGACTGGACGATGGCGGCGCTGATCGAGTCGTGACCACAGCCGGCGCAGAGCGTCGAAACCCTGCCCTCATAGTCCCGCCGTGTGAAGCCGAGCTTGTTCTTCGGCAGGCTTGGGTGATGGAGCTTTGGCTTGAGGATGTAGGTCATGGCGTTTCGGACTCTCTGGCGCCGACCTGGCGCACCGCTTTGCGGGCGTCCAGGCGCTTGCCGATAGCGTCGATCAGGAAGCGTGCCGTGATCGGCGTACCGTCATAGTGGAGAATGGATGTCAGGCGGTTCGGATTGATGCCGCCTTCGATCATCAGCAGCGAGCGCAGCTGGGCGTCACGGTTCTGCTCGACGACGCAGATTTCGTCATGCGAGTCGATGAAGTCGTAGACCTCCTGCCCGAACGGGAAGCCGCGCACACGCAACGCGTCGATGTGATGGCCCTGCTTTTCCAGCGCCTCGAGCGCCTCATGCATGGCGGGGGTGGTAGAGCCGAAATAGATCGCGCCGATCCTGGTCTTCTTCGCCGCGGGCCGGACGATCGGCGCCGGCACAAGTGTGGCGGCCGTGTGGAACTTCTTGAGCAGGCGCTCCATGTTGTCCTGGTAGTCGACGCCTTTTTCCGAATAGCCGGCCATCCGATTGCGCGACGTGCCCCGCGTGAAATAGGCGCCCTTGCTCGGGTGCGTGCCGGGATAGGTGCGGTAGGGAATGCCGTCGCCGTCGACATCGGTGTAGCGGCCGAAGAACTTGCCGGACTCGAGATCCTCCGCGCTCATCACCTTGCCGCGGTCGATCTGCCTCGAGTCGTCCCACCTGAACGGCGGCACCAGCCATTCCTGCATGCCGATGTCGAGATCGAGCATGACGAAGACGGTCGTCTGCAGCCGGTCCGCGAGGTCGAACGCCATCGCTCCCATCTCGAAGCATTCGCCCGGATCGGCCGGCAGCAGCATCACATGCTTGGTGTCGCCATGGCTGGCGTAGGCTGCGAGCAGCAGGTCCGACTGCTGAGTGCGTGTCGGCATCCCCGTGGATGGGCCGCCGCGTTGAACATCGAAGATAACCGCAGGGATCTCGGCAAAGTAGGACAGCCCGATGAACTCATTCATCAGCGAGATGCCGGGACCCGATGTGCAGGTGAAGGCGCGTGCGCCGTTCCACCCTGCCCCGACCACGATGCCGATGGAGGCGATCTCGTCTTCCCCCTGCACGATCGCGTATTTCTTCGTGCCGTCGGCGTCGGTGCGGAGGCCTTCGCAGTATCCGGTGAAGGCTTCGGCCAGCGACGTCGACGGCGTGATCGGGTACCAGGCGCAGACCGTCGCTCCGCCATAGACGGCCCCGAGCGCCGCCGCCGCATTGCCTTCGACAAAGATACGGTCGCCGACGGCGTCGGCCTTCCTGAGTTGAAGACCGATGGGCTTGAGGTGCTTGGCGGCCCAGTCGCGGCCCAGCGTGAAGGCGGCGAGGTTGGCGGGGATGAGCTTGGGCTTCGAGGCGAACTCTTCCTTGAGGAGTTGCTCAACGACAGCTGGGTCGATGTTGATGAGGTGCGACAGCGCGCCGACATAGCAGATGTTCTTGAACAGCTGGCGCTCGCGCGGGATCTTGTAGGCCTCGTTGCAGATCGCCGTCAGCGGCACGCCGATGACGTGGATGTCGTCCCGGAATTTCGAAGGGGGCAGCGGCTTGGTGGAATCGTAAAAGAGATAGCCGCCCGGAACGATCTCCTTCACGTCGTCGTCCCAGGTCTGCGGATTGAGCGGCACCGCGAGATCGACGCCACCGCGCCGGCCAAGATGGCCCGCCTCCGTGACCCGCACCTCATACCAGGTCGGCAGTCCCTGGATGTTGGACGGGAAGATGTTGCGCGCCGAGACCGGCACGCCCATGCGGATGATCGACTTGGCGAAGAGGCCGTTGGCGCTGGCAGAGCCAGAACCGTTCACGTTTGCAAACTTGACAACGAAGTCGTTCACCGCGGTCAGCGGCGCCGGCTTCGTTGTTGCTTGCGTTACCGTGTCTGCCGGCATGCGGGCCCCGCCTGCGTGATATCGATGATGTATTTCTGCATGTCCCACGCGCCGGTCGGACAACGCTCGGCGCAAAGGCCGCAGTGCAGGCAAACGTCTTCGTCCTTCACCATGACGCGGCCAGTAGGCAGGCCATCGGCAACATAGAGGTCCTGCGTCAGGTTCATCGCAGGCGCCATGAGACGCGTGCGCAAGTCGGCCTCCTCGCCGTTCTCGGTGAAGGTGATGCAGTCCATCGGACAGATGTCGACGCAGGCGTCGCACTCGATGCAGACCTTGGGCGTGAACACCGTCTGCACATCGCAGTTGAGGCAGCGCTGCGCCTCCTTGAAGCCCAGCCCCTGGTCGTATCCAAGCTCGACTTCCGCCTTCACATCCTTCAGAGCGATCGCCTTGTCGCGATGCGGGACCTTGTATCGCTTGTCGTTGGCGACGTCGTTGTCATAGCTCCACTCGTGAATGCCCATCTTCTGGGAGATCACGGTAACGCCCGGCGGCGGACGCACCGAGATGTCCAGCCCGTTGAGGAACATGTCGATCGAGACGGCCGCGGAGTGGCCGTGCGCCACGGCCCAGATGATGTTTTTGGGTCCGAACGCCGCGTCGCCGCCGAAAAAGACCTTCGGGATCGTCGACTGCATCGTCTCCGTGTCGACGACCGGCATGTCCCACTTGTCGAACTGCATGCCGATATCGCGTTCGATCCACGGGAAGGAGTTTTCCTGGCCGACGGCAATCAGGACATCGTCACATTCGAAATGCTGATCCGGCTCGCCGGTGGGCTGAAGCGACTTCTTCCCCTTCGTATCCGTCGTCCAGTGCATCTTCTGGAAGGTGACGCCGGTGAGCTTTCCGTCCTTGTGCGTGAATTCCTTGGGATTGAGGAAGTTGATGATCGGGATGTCTTCGTGCATGGCGTCTTCCTTTTCCCAGGGAGACGCCTTCATCTCGTTGAAGCCCGAGCGGACGATGACCTTCACATCCTCTCCGCCCAGCCGCCGCGAGGTGCGACAGCAGTCCATCGCCGTGTTGCCGCCGCCGAGGACGATCACACGCTTGCCGATCCTGTTGATGTGCTCGAAGGAGACGTTCGACAGCCAGTCGATGCCGATATGGATGTTGGCCGCCGCTTCCTTGCGGCCCGGAATGTCGAGGTTGCGCCCGCGTGGCGCGCCTGTACCGACGAAGATCGCGTCATAGTCTTCCGCCAGCAGCGCCTTCAGGCTGTCGACATTCTGCGACAGACGCATCACGGGCCCGAGGCTGGTGATGTAGCCGACCTCTTCGTCGATGACTTCTTCGGGAAGACGGAAGCGGGGAATCTGGCTGCGGATCATGCCGCCTGCCTTCTTGTCCCCGTCATAGACATGGACCTCATAGCCCAGAGGGGCGAGGTCGCGCGCCACTGTCAGCGAGGCGGGCCCGGCGCCCACGCATGCGATCTTCTTGCCGTTGCGCGGAGCGACCTTGGGCAGGAGCGCGAGGATGTCGCTCTTGTTGTCGGCGGCCACCCTTTTCAGGCGGCAGATCGCCACCGGTTCCTCCTCAACGCGTCCGCGCCGGCAGGCGGGCTCGCAGGGCCTGTCGCAGGTGCGCCCGAGAATCCCCGGAAACACGTTGGACTTCCAGTTGATCATGTAGGCGTCGGTGTAACGCCGGTCGGCGATCAGCCGGATGTATTCGGGCACTGGGGTATGGGCTGGACACGCCCATTGGCAGTCTACGACCTTGTGGAAGTAGTCCGGACGGCTGATGTCCGTGGCCTTCAAAGGCGCACCCCCTGTGATGGCGTGGCCGACCCTACGGCCCGCAATTCTGGGTATGAGTCGGAGTGCGCTGCACAATAACGGGAACCGTTTCCCGCAACTGCGAAGGCCCCCGGAACCGGCTGGCGCCCGAACATACGACCAAGGCAACGAGCCGTGTCCAAAAACCAGCCTACTACCCGGTCGCAGCCAAGGTCTACTGGCCTGTGCTGTGTTCTTTTTTGCCTGCGCCCGGCCGCTCCTACGTCCCGCCAATCACGCCGACGCGCTGCAGGCCCTCGCGCTGGGCCGAGGCCATGACGTGGATGACATGTTCGTATCGGGCGAGACGATGGGGCTTGATGTGAATCTCGGGCTGACGCTGGCGATTGGATTCCGACGCAAGCCGCCCGTCGAGCTCGGCCAAGGCGATGGGCTCGTCGTTCCACGAAAGCGTCCCGTCGAAATCCACCTCGATACGAACTGCCGGCGGCTCTTCCTCATCCTGCCGCTCGCATGTCTTGCACGGCACAGGCGTGTTCAGCTTCACCCCATGCCGCGGCGGCGGCAGCGTCACAATCAGCATGATCAGCAGCACCAGCATTACGTCGATCAGCGGCGTCGTGTTGATTTCAGACAATGGATCGCCGTCGCGGGCAGCGCCCACGTTCATGGCCATGTCAGCCTCCACAAGGTTGCCGACGTGCAGCGCCTGAAGGGATCGATGTGCGATCCGAAGCAGCGTCAGAGTACACTTGTACTCTGACATGACGGGCGTGGCAACAGGTACGCACAGGTACACTGAAAAACTTCTGACCTGCCCTTTGCGGACGCGTGAAGCGCCTTCCGTTTCCGGTGATGCGCGATATCAAGGCGGAATGAAAATCGCGACCTGGAATGTGAATTCCGTCAATGCACGCTTGCCGACGGTGCTGGAGGTGCTCAAGAGCACGCCTGCGGATGTCTGGTGCCTGCAGGAGATCAAATGCATCGACGAGAAGTTTCCGCGGGCAGAGATCGAGGATCTCGGGTTCAACTGTGCGGTGTTCGGGCAGAAGACCTATAACGGCGTCGCGATACTTTCGAAGTTTCCGATCTCGGACGAAGTGCGCCACCTGCCTGGCGAGCCGGAAGACGAGCAGAGCCGGTATCTGGAAGCGCTGGTCGAAAGCCCAAGGCCGGTGCGGGTGGGGTCGGTCTACCTGCCCAACGGCAATCCACGGCCGGGCGAAAAGTACGAGTACAAGCTGCGCTGGATGGACAGGCTGATCGCGCGGGCGGCGCAGTTGCTGGAGACGGAGGAGCCGATCGTTCTTGCCGGCGACTTCAACTGCATCCCGCGCGACGAGGACTGCTGGGATCCAAAAGTGTGGGCGGACGATGCGCTCGCTTTCCCGGCCACGCGCGAGCGGTTCCGCAAGCTGCAGTGGCTCGGCTACACCGACGCTTTCATGGCCTGCGACGGGCGGATGCAGCGCTACACCTTCTGGGACTATCAGGCAGGCGCGTGGCAGAAGGATTGGGGTATCCGGATCGACCATCTGATGCTGAGCCCGCAGGCAGCCGACCGCCTCAAGTCCATCGCTATCCACCGCATGACGCGCGCGATGGAAAAGCCTTCAGATCATGTGCCAGTGATCGCGACGCTGGCAGACTAGGGCGTGACGGACGAGACGTCGGCTGCAGCGGCTGCGGGCGGCGCGACGGGCGGGGCTGGCGCGCTCGCAGGCGGACGCGGCGCGTTACGATCCAGCGGCTGTATGCCCAAGAGGTTCTGGACAAAGAAATCCCAGCGGCGGCGTTCGCCATACTGGCCGCCTTCGGTGTGGCCCTGTCCAGGCAGGAAGACAAAGTCGAACGACTTGCGTGCCTTGATCAGGGCGTCGACCACCTGAAAAGTCGAGGATGGATCAACATTGGTGTCGAGTTCTCCAACGACGAGCATCAGCTTGCCCTGCAGCCTGTGCGCGTTGTCGACATTGGACGAGGCGGCGTATTCCGGGCCGATCGGCCAGCCCATGTACTGTTCATTCCACCAGATCTTGTCCATGCGGTTGTCGTGGCTGCCAGCGAAGGCGACGGCTGCGTCATAGAATTCCGGATAGAACAGCAGTGCGCCCATGGCGTTCTGCCCGCCGGCCGAGCCGCCGTAGATGCCAACGCGGCTGATGTCGTACCAGGGATACTGCGCGGCTGCGGCCCTGTGCCAGAGGATCCGGTCCGGAAAGCCGGCGTCCTTCAGATTCTTCCACGCGACATCGTGGAAGGCCTTGGAGCGATAATTCGTGCCCATGCCATCCATCTGCACGACGATGAAGCCGAGTTCGGCCTGGGCCTGCATCGCACGATAGGCCGCGAAGCTCTTGGGCGTGAACGCGCCTTGCGGTCCGGCATAGATATTCTCCACCACCGGATATTTTTTCGCAGGATCGAAATTGGACGGCTTGACGATGAGGCCGTAGATGTCGGTGACGCCGTCTCGCCCTTTGGCGACAAAGAGTTCAGGCGCCGCCCATCCTGCGGCCAACAGCGCGCTCATATCGGCGCGCTCAAGATCCATCAGCACCTCGCCGTCGGAGGCGCGGCGAAGGTGGGCCACCGGCGCCATGTCCACGCGCGACCAGACGTCGACATAGGTCTGCTTGTCGGGCGAGAAGGTGATGGAGTGAGTGCCCACGCCATCGGTCAACGGCAAGAGGCCGGAACCATCGAAATTGATCCGGTAGTAGTGGACGAAATAGGGATCCTCGCCAGGTCGCATGCCATTGGCCGCGAAGACGATCTGGCGCTTCTGCTCGTCGACATGCACGACGCTGCGCACTGCCCACGCGCCTTTGGTGATCTGGTTCTTCAGCGTCCCCTTGTGACCGTCATAGAGATAGAGATGGCACCAGCCATCGCGCTCCGACATCCATACGATCTCGCGTCCATCGTTGGCCGGTTCGAAGACGCGCTTGTTGGAATAGGAGATGAAGGTCTTTGATCGTTCGTCGATGATCGCGCGCGGGACGCCTTTACGGCTTACCTCGATAATGCGGTAGATCTGATGGCCGCGCTGGTTGTGGCTGAAGTAAAAGGCACGGCCGTCCTTCCACCACCGCGGCGCAGTCTGGGAGTACGCATTTGGAAACAGCTCGCGGTCGATGGCTGTGACTGCGCCGGTCGTCACGTCGATCAGTATGGGCTGGCGCTCGCCCAGGCGGTCGCCCGGCTTGATGTAGTACATCTCCGTAAGGACCGGCTGCTTCTGTTCGTCCGGAGAACTCTCGACATAGTGGACGTAGCGCTCCTCGCCCGGCTTCACGCGAACAACTGCCAGCATTTTCGAGTCGGGCGACCATGCGTGTTCTGACAGCGTGTAGGCATTTTCCTTGACGCCATCGAACGTAAGCTGACGCCCCGGCTCTGTTTCGCCTTTGGTTCGCAGGAAGAGATTGCTGCTGACGACATGTGCTTCGAGTTTTCCGTCCGGCGACGCGAGCGTGGTTGTGGCCTCGCGATCGGGTGGGCCTGAGCCGATCGGCCGGCGCGGACCCATGCCTTCCGGCGGACGCTCGCGTTCGATCGCTTCCAGCTTTTCGCAGACATGGTCCGCGAAGCGACAGCGCCATTTGAACCCCGACAGGTCGAACTCCATCGACGCGCGGTCGGCGCTGAGCGTGTAGCGCGCAAAGGGAAGACTTGCGCCGCCATAGGGACGGACTGCAGCGGTCGCCAGACCTTTGGCCAGCGCGTTGTGATCGAAAGCCGGCTTCTTCGTCAGCGTTTCGATATCAACCTCGACAAACTCGTTGCCGCCGCCCCTGAGCGATCTGCGATAGACGAGCGTCCTGGAGTCGTCGGTGAAAACGGGTTCGTCAAAGGCGCCCGTGACGAGACCGAAGTATTTCGTCCGCAGACTTTCGGCGCGCTCATAGTCCGCGGCCGTTCCCTGCGCGTGAGCGGGCATCGGCACGACGAGTGCAGCGGCCAATGCACAGAGCCGCAGCGTCAACCTCATGGCGCTCCCCCTCAGGTCGCGAAGATCGTTGCGGAATGCAGAACTGTGCTACCTGCAGTGTCAATGGGGCGCGCCCCATTCCCGCCGCAAACAATCGCGTCATCGCCGCTTTCCGGTCGAGCGGCCGCCGCGCCGCAGCATCACAAGGGATCATTCTCTCCCCCGAGAATCACCCTTGAGCCCCGCCAGCCTGCGCTGGCGGGGCTTTTCTTTATGACCTGCGTTCAATGAGCTTTCTGGTGGCCGGTGAGCCAGTCCATGAAGGCCAGCAGCACGCCAGAAACCACAAAAGTGATGTGGACGATGACCTGCCACATCAGGCTGCGCTCGGCCGTGGCGTCGAATGGCTTGCTGGCGTCACCCAGCTCAAGGAAGGCCTTGAGGAGCGCAATGCCGGAGATCGCGACGATCGACGCAATGAGCTTCAGCTTGAGACCGGAGAAATCGACCGTCCCCATCCATTCGGGCCGGTCTTCGTGCTCGCCGACATCGATCTTCGAGACGAAGTTCTCGTAGCCCGAGAAGATCACGATCAGGACGAGATTGGCGGCCAACGACAGGTCAATGAGCGACAGCGCCAGCAGGATCGCGCCTTCGGCATCCATCCCATAGGCGTGAGTGACTGGATCGACTGTCCAGAGAAGCGGGATCTCGTGCCAGAGTTCCTGGAAGAACACGACCATCAGCGCACCGAGCGCGGCGATGAGGCCCACATAGAAGGGCGCCATCAGCCAGCGGGAGGCGAACAGCCCGTCTTCAAGCACGCGTTCAAGGAAAGGTTTGTTCATCAGTCACGTCTTCTTTCGGAGGGTCAGGTCTGGGGAGCGCGCAGCGCGTCCGGAGTCAGTTTCTGCGACATGGCGTCGATCAGGAGAAAGATCGCCGCGAAGTCCAGCAGAATTTCGCGAACCCGGTTGAGGTCGTCCATCCGTCTGCGCATCGATCCGGATTCGAGCAGATTCTTGCCGGCGACCGCCAGCAACATCTCCCCTCCGGCGAACGCGCAACGGAGCTGTTTCCCCTGGAAGGTGCGCTCGAGGCCGAGAAGCCGCTCCATGAAATCGGGCGTGAGGATGAAGCGCGCCTCGACCTGATCCGACCCGTACACCTCGAAGGCCTTCTCGAAGACCGGATCCTCGAGGCGCACGCGCGGCTCCTTCACGCCGAACTTGGCCAGCCAGTTGAAGGCGCCCATGTCGCGATAGACCTTGGTGACCCCGTGGAACTCCTTGTGGAACTTCACCGCAAGGCATTGCCCCCTGAACACCGTGACCCAGGTTGTGCGGGTGCGGCCCTTGGAGTCGGTGGTCGTCCGCTTTTCTTCGAGATGCGCCTCGAAGAACTCGAATGGCGCATCGCCACGCATACCCGTGAGCATGTCTTCATACTTTGCCCGGTCCCAGGACGGAACGAGACCAAGCCCCCGGCAGCGATGGATCGCTTCCGGCGGAGCGGGCGTGAGATGGAACTGTATGCCGAATTCGGCCGAGACGGGCTCGATCAGCATGAGCTTCGTCTCCTTGGCGAGGCGATTGATGTCCGTGCTGCCCCACGCATAGAGGCCGATGCCGGCAAAGCCGCCCAGGATTGCGCCGAAAAACTCCTGGAAGAGAATGTAGCCGCCCGCCGTCAGGGCGATGAAGGCGAGCACGCCCCAGAAAATGAAGTTCATCTGCTTCTTCAGAGCGCGAACGCGGTCGTCCTCGCGCGCGAGCAGCTTGGGCTGAACGGTCGTGCGGTAGTGATCGGCAAAGAAGCCGAAGTCCTTCGGCAGGCCTTCCATGGCCTGGTCGAGCGTCAGTTCCGTTTGTCCCCGATCAGCCATCGTCCTTCCCCTGGCCGCCTCTTACATGATGGCGAGAGATTCTACGATGGCGCTAGAGGTCCGCATAAACATGGGTTTCCGCCTCGCCCCCCGGCTGTGTGACGGCGCCGAGGTGAGCCGGACCGACGGTCTGCACGTATTTCCATAGCGCGCCGGAGTTATAGTTGGTCTTGCGGGGCTTCCACGATTTTTTCCGCTCGGTGAGTTCGGAGGCGGACACTTCGATTTCGATCGTGCCCTTGATCGCGTCGAGCGAGATGATGTCGCCGTCCCTCACCAGCGCGATGGGACCACCTTCCTGCGCTTCGGGCCCGACATGGCCGATGCAGAAACCGCGTGTGGCGCCGGAGAACCGCCCGTCGGTGATCAGAGCAACCTTGTCGCCCATGTCCTGCCCATAGATGGCGGCGGTCGTGGCGAGCATCTCGCGCATGCCGGGGCCGCCCTTCGGCCCTTCATAGCGGATGACAAGGACTTCGCCCGCCTTGTACTGACGCTTTTCCACTGCATCGAAGCAAGCCTGTTCGCCGTCGAACACGCGCGCCGGGCCCCGGAAAACCTGGGTTTTCAGTCCAGCAATCTTCACGATCGCGCCGTCGGGGGCGAGCGAGCCCTTGAGCCCGACCACACCGCCGGTTTCGCTCAGGGGATTGGAAGCGGGACGAATGACATCCTGGTCGGAACGCCAGACGACATCCTTCAGGTTCTCGCGGATGGTCTTGCCCGTGACGGTCAGGCAGTCGCCGTGCAGCAGGCCGGCGTCGAGCAGCGTTCTCAGCAGCATCGGAACGCCGCCCGCCTCACCCATCGCCTTGGCGACATATCTTCCGCCGGGCTTGAGGTCAGCGAGATAGGGCGTCTTGCGCATGATGTTGACGCAGTCATCCATCGTGAAGCGGATCCCCGCCTCGTGCGCCATGGCCGGCAGATGGAGGCCGCCGTTGGTGGAGCCGCCCGTAGCGGCGACAACGATAGCTGCGTTCTCGAAAGCTTCCCGCGTGCAGATGTCGCGCGGGCGGATGTTCTTCTCGATAAGGTCCATCACGGCCTTGCCGCTGGCGAGAGCGTACTGGTCGCGATCCTTGTACGGCGCGGGAAGCGCGGACGAGAGCGGGAGCGCAAGACCGATAGCTTCAGAGACACAAGCCATGGTGTTGGCGGTGTACTGACCGCCACAGGCGCCGTCTCCCGGGCACGCATGTTGCTCGATCAGGCAGAGTTCTTCGGACGTGATCTTGCCGGCGGAGAAGGCCCCGACGCCTTCGAACACGTCCTGCACCGTCAGATCCTTGCCGTGGAGCCTGCCCGGAAGGATGGAGCCGCCGTACAGAAAGACCGAGGGTACGTTGAGGCGCAGCATCGCCATCATCATGCCCGGCAACGACTTGTCGCATCCGGCGACGCCGACCAGCGCATCATAGCCATGACCACGCATGGTGAGTTCCACCGAATCCGCGATGACATCGCGCGACACGAGGGAAGAGCGCATGCCCTCGTGGCCCATGGCGATGCCATCGGTGACGGTGATGGTGCAGAATTCGCGGGGCGTGCCGTTGGCCTGTTTCACCCCCTCGGAGACCACTTGCGCCTGGCGCATCAGAGCCGTGTTGCAGGGCGCGGCCTGGTTCCAGCAGGACGCAACGCCGACGAAGGGCTGCTCGATCTCCTTCGTGCCGAGACCCATGGCGTAATAATAGGAGCGCTGGGGCGCCTTGTTGGGCCCGATGGTCACGTGCCGGCTCGGCATACGCGACTTGTCCCAGGTTTTCTTGGCCATTCTATTTCCCGGCAATGCTGGTTCGGGGGCTATAGCATGACGAGGCCTGGGGAAAAGCGCTTCGAAATGGTCCGGATTAGGGGGCTGGTAAGCCCGGCCCGGTAGGATTTGGCCCGTGGGCGGCCCTTCCGGCAGGCCGCCGGGGATGCCCAAGGCAATGACATCACCAGCCCGCAGCCAGCCCCTGCCCCAAGGCTATTTCTCGTTTCCGGAGATTGCCCATCAGAACCCATGGCTGGATGTGCTGCGTTCGGCTGC
>DATBNA010000466.1:0-4937 GCA_036554545.1 Hyphomonadaceae bacterium | reverse complement strand
AGCGTGCATGCGGGATGTCCTCGTGAAGGGGCGGCGACAGGCGAACGACGGTAGTTTGCAACCCGACTCCATCGGACGCAAATTCCGCGTCGCACGGGCGAAGGCGCCGAGGATCTCCTAATACAACGCTTCGCGAACCTTTCCGCCGAACACGCGGTGTGCATAAGCGGTGTACCCGATCAGGAACGGCAGGACCAATAGAAATCCCGCGAGGACGATCCGGAGCGAGGACGGATGCGCGGCGGCCTGCCAGATCGTCAGCTGATCGATGACGACGTAGGGAAACAGGCTGTAGGCGAGCCCCAGGAAGGCAATGACGAACAAGGTTGCGGCTCCGGTCAAGGGAGCCCAATCGCCCGGCGCTTTTCTCCCATGCAACAGGCGGCCGGTCACGGCCCAGACCCAGAGCCAGGTCGCCAGCGCGGCGGCCGGCAGCAGCATCAGGCCGAACGTGCGCGGAAAATCGAACCAGCGCTCGAACACGCGGGGGCTCACGAGCGGGGTCGAAAGGCTGACGAGCACGAACGCGAGCCCGGTCCACAGCAATCCCCAGCGCGCCCACAGCAGCGCCTTTCGGCGCAGCTTCCCTTCGGTCTTGAGGATCAGCCACGCGGCGCCGATCAATACATAGGTGCCGCACAGCGAGGCCGCACACAGCAGGGCGAAGATTGAGAAGCCGAAGCCCCGCTCGAAACCGGTGACGTAGCGGCCCAGCATCCAGCCCTGCGCCAGCGCCGCCAGGAACGAGCCGAGCCAGAACAGCCAGTTCCACAGCTCGCGATGCCAGCCGAGCGCCTTGATGCGCAGCTCGAAGGCGACCCCGCGCAGCATCAGGCCCGACAGCATGAAGGCGACCGGCAGGTACAGCGCGCCGAGCACGACGCCGTGGGCGAGCGGAAACGCCGCGAGCAACACGCCGATGCCGAGCACCAGCCACGTCTCGTTGGCGTCCCAGAACGGACCGATCGAAGCAACCATCAGCTCCTGCTCCGCGCGATCCGCGCCCGGCATCAGCATGCCGATGCCGAGGTCGAAGCCGTCGAGCAGCACGTAGAGCAGGATGGCGAGGCCCATGAGGCCCATGAAAACGAGCGGCAGGTCGAGATTCATGGCATCCCGCCCGGGACTTGCGTGAGGGCGGACTTGGGACCTTCCGCCGCCATGTGGCCGACGACGACGAGGTACGCGACGAGCAGGACGGCGTAAACGAACACGTAGCCTGCGAACGTCGCGCCGAGCAGTTGCGGCGCGACGTCCCCGACGGCGTCGGCGGTGCGCAGGATGCCGGTGACGAGCCAGGGTTGCCGGCCGATCTCGGTAACGAGCCAGCCGCAGATCGTCGCGACCCAGCCGGAAATACTCATGCCGGCGAGGATCCACAGGAGTCGCCTTGACGGCACGCGTTGCCGTCGGGTCGCCCATACGCCGGCCCAGGCGACCGCGATCATGAGGAACGCGGTGCCGACCATGACGCGAAAGGCGAAGAAGACGGGCGTCACCGGAGGGATGTCCGGCGCAAAGTCCTCGAGCCCGCGAACCACGCCATCGGGGCGATGCGTCAGGATGACGCTCGCGCCGCGCGGGATTTCGAGCGCCAGCCGGTTGGCGCGAGCCTGTTCATCCGGGATCGCAAACAGCACCAGCGGTGCCTCGCTGCGCGTCTCCCAAAGCCCTTCCATGGCGGCGATCTTGGCGGGCTGGTGTTCCAGGGTGTTCAGCCCATGCAGGTCGCCCAGCACGACCTGCAAGGGCGCCAGCACCGCGGCAATGACAACACCCGTCCGAGCCGCCTGCAATGCTGCCTTGTCGTGCGGAGCGCGGAGCAGCCGCCAGGCCGACAGTCCGGCAACGGCGAATGCCGTCGTGAGACCGGAAGCGGCCAGCATGTGGGCGAGCCGGAACGGGAACGACGGGTTGAAGATCACGTCGAGCCAGTCGGCGGCGATCAGCTGGCCGCCGTCGTGAGTGAAGCCCGCCGGAGTGTGCATCCAGGAATTGAGCGCCAGGATCCAGAACGCGGACAAGCTCGTGCCAATCGCGACCATCGCGGTTGCAAAAATGTGGAAGCCTGCCGACACGCGGTTCATGCCGAAGAGCATGACGCCGAGGAACGTCGCCTCGAGGAAGAAGGCAAAGAGCACCTCGAAGGTGAGCAACGGGCCGGCGATGTTGCCGACGCTGAGCATGTAGCCTGGCCAGTTGGTGCCGAACTGGAAGGACATCGTGATGCCGGACACGACGCCCATCGCGAAGGAAAGCGCGAAGATCTTCACCCAGAGGCGGTAGCTGTCGTGCCATCGGGCATCGCCGGTGGCGGCATATCGAAGCCGGAAGTAAAGCAGGAGCCAGGCGAGGCCGATCGTCAGCGAGGGGAACAGGATGTGAAAACCGATGTTGAGCCCAAACTGGGCTCGAGCGAGTGCGAGCACATCCGGTTCAACCACCTGTCAATTGTACTGCGCAAGTACAGGGAGCTGAGGGAACAGCGAGGCATCTGTGGATGCGGCTGGGCGCAGCCGGCCCAGTCGCACCACCCTGAGACTCACACGTCGCCGATGCGCTTTCGCAGGTCCGCTTCGCGCGCCTGCTCTTCGGGCGTGAAGCCCTCGCCGAAGTCCGCCGCCTCGTAGAACGGACGAATCTCGAGGTCCGATTCCTCGCCGGGCATCGGGTTCGGGCACTTCTTCGCCCACTCGACCGCCTCTTCGATCGACTTCACTTCCCAGATCCAGAAACCGGCGACGAGCTCCTTGGTCTCGGCAAACGGGCCATCGATGACTGACCGCTTCGTGCCGCTGAAACGAATGCGCTTGCCGTACTTGCTGGGCTTCAGGCCATCACCGGCCTTCATGATGCCGGCCTTGACCAGTTCCTCGTTGTACCGGCCCATCTCGGCGAACATCTTCGCCATCTTCTCGGGCTCCTTGAACAGCGTTTCCGCCTCGCTGTTGGGCGTCGCCTTCACGAAAACCATGACTTTCATCGGTCGTACTCCATTGATTGGAAAGGCTTCAAATCACTCCATTCACCGGCTAGTCGAACCATCGCCTTCAATATCGACATTCCGGGCCTTCGCCGAGGCTGATCCGTCCGGCTTGTCTTACGTCGTCGCGAGAACTGCTCCTACAGTCGACATAGTTGTCGTAATTAGAGCATCGGGGCGCATTTGCATCGCCACGAAAGCAACGGGAGCAGCGCTAATGAACTTCATCGTCTGGCTGGTTGTCGGCGGCATTATCGGCTGGGTCGCAAGTCTCATCATGAAGACCGACGCGCAGCAGGGCGTCTTCCTCAACGTGGTCGTGGGCATCGTCGGCGCCCTGCTGGGCGGATGGCTGATCTCACCGCTCGTCGGTGAGGGGACGGTCAATCAGGGCGATTTCAGCCTCGGTGGGCTTCTCGTGTCCCTCGTCGGGGCGATCATCCTGCTGTTCATCGTGAACCTGATTCGCAGGCGCGCACCGCGCTGACGCGCAGTTCCGTCAAATCACCCGCGCCGGCTACCGGCCGGCGCGGCGTTCCTCCGAATCATCGTCCGACGACCCGCCGATATCCGCGGTCCGCCACGATCGATTGAAGCCCATGTTGATGATTTGGCGCGCCCGGACTCCGCCATAATAGTCGAATGACCGGCGAGCGCCGCAAACGCTTCTCGATGATCCGCGAATTTCACGTTGCGGACTGGTTCACCCTCGGTAATGCGGTCTGCGGCGCAGGCGCGGTGTTCTCCAGCATGACGTACCTGCAGTCCGGCGACGTCGCGCGCGTCTACGTCGCCTGCTTGCTCATTCTCGCTGGGCTGGTCTTCGACATTCTCGATGGCCGCATCGCCCGCTGGCGCCAGACGTCCTCGGCCATGGGGCGCGAGCTAGACTCCCTGGCCGACGTCATTTCCTTCGGTGTTGCACCCGCGGCGCTTGCCTACGCGTGCGGCATGCAGGGCATATATGACCGATTGATCCTGGTGTTCTTCGTCGCATGCGGCGTATCCAGGCTCGCGCGCTACAACGTCACGGCAGAGAAGCTCTCGGAAGGAACGGGCAAGGTAAAGTACTTCGAAGGCACGCCCATACCGACCTCAATCCTGCTGGTGGGCCTGCTGGCACTTGCCACGTCGCAGGACGCGATCGGGCCAGACCTCTGGTTCGGTGTCGTGTATGTCGCCGGTTACGCCCTGCATCCCCTGGTATTACTGTTCTTGTTGTCCGGTGCGCTGATGATCAGCCGCATTCGCATCCCAAAGCTCTGAATCTGCTTCCTGCGCTGGAAACGCAAGCCGGCATCGCCACTCCAGCCAGAGTTGAATCGAAACCAGCCTTTCCGCGATCGAGATCTATTCAGACTCGCTTTCCAGGCATCGATTGGCATTCGCCATCGTAAGGAGGGCCGGCCGAATCCGCGGTATGACCTGGAGGACGAGTCTCGGATCGAATTCCCCCAACTCCCGCTCAAGTCAGGTCGTCGGCTGTCGCAGTAGTTTACGATCATTCCAGCATCCGTGACTTCAACCGGCTTATGTAACCGGACGGTTGAGTTGCAGCCGAGCCGGGGTGATAGTGGGTCAAAATGAGCGGACAGTCGTGAGTCGTACGCCCATCGAGGCGTACTGGGGATACACGTTGTGTTGCGCAATCAATCGCCAATAGGGAGATAGCCCGTGCAGCGAACTCAGAGCTTGTCGCGTCGCCTCACAGTACTGGCTTCTGTGACGGTCGCGAGTCTTGTCGTCAGCCCGGCGGCGACTGCGGAATGTATCAACGACAACACCTGTTACGGCACGGAGGCGCTCTTTTCAATCGTCGGCGGCGACCGCAACAGTGCCTTCGGCTACAGGGTGCTCTTCAATAGTGCCGAGGGTAGCGACAACACCGCCATTGGCAGCGAGTCACTCGTTTCCAACATGAACGGCAGCCGCAACACGGCCAGCGGCTCGTCAG
>DATBNA010000464.1:0-2769 GCA_036554545.1 Hyphomonadaceae bacterium | reverse complement strand
GAGCAAGACGGCTGCAAAGTCCGCCGCGAAGGCCGCCGCCAGGCGCAAGGGCGCCAACGGATCTGGCGCTGGCGAGCCCGGCCTCGGCGTGCTGCCGGACGCCGAACTTCACCGCGTCGTGAAGTCGGGCGCCATTTCTGCCGACGGCGGCATGCTGACCGACCAGATCCAGCCCGCCAGTCTCGATCTTCGTCTTGGCAAGGTCGCCTATCGCCTGCGCGCCAGCTTCCTTCCGGGAAAACAGGTGGTCGCAGACCGGCTCGACGACAGCCTCGTGATGCACACGCTCGACCTGACGCGTGGCGCAGTGCTGGAGACCGGCTGCGTCTATCTGGTGCCGCTGCAGGAGCGGTTGAAGCTGCCGGCCGACCTTTCCGCCGCCGCCAACCCGAAAAGCTCCACCGGCCGCATCGATGTCTTCGTCCGCGCCGTCTCTGATCGCGCCCGCGCCTTCGATGGCATTCCGGTCGGCTATTCGGGTGAGCTCTACGCCGAGATATCCCCGCGCACCTTCTCCGTGCTGGCGCGTACAGGCGACCGGCTGCTGCAGCTTCGCCTCCGCCGCGGCCCGCAGACCCCGATCCGCGACATGACGTTCAGCCTCGACCTTCATCCCACCGCCACCGATATCGTCGGCTACCGCGCGAAACGCCACTCGCGCGTCATCGACCTTGCCGCCGTGGGCGCGCACGCCGTCGAGGACTTCTGGGAGCCGGTCCGCGCGCGGGAAGGGCGCATCGTGCTCGATCCGGGCGAATTCTACATCCTCGCATCGAAGGAAAAGATCGTCATCCCGCTCGATGAGGCCGCCGAGATGGCGCCGATCGCGCCTGAACTCGGTGAATTCCGCGCGCACTATGCCGGCTTCTTCGATCCCGGCTTCGGCGTCACGCACACCAAGGGCAAGGCGGTTCTCGAAGTGCGCTCGCGCGACGTGCCCTTCATCCTCGAACACGGCCAGCCCGTCGGTCGTCTTGTCTTTGAGAAGCTCACCAGCCCGCCAAAGGTACCCTACGGCGCTGAAGGTTCATACTCGACCTACGCCGGCCAGGGCCTGCGGCTGTCGAAGTATTTCGAGAAGATGGGCGAATAGCCGCTAGCCGCGCTTCAGGGCAGCGGCCTCTTTCGCCAGCGCGCCGATCTCGTCCCACTTCTTCGCATCGATCAGCTTCGTTGGCGCAACCCACCCGCCGCCGACGCAGGCGACGTTCGAGCGCTTGAGGTAGTCGCGCGCGAGGTCGAGCGTGATGCCTCCGGTGGGGCAGAACTTCACCTTGCCGAACGGGCCCTTGAATGCATCGATCATGGCGCGCCCGCCGGCCTGCTCGGCCGGGAAGAACTTGAATCGGTCAAGGCCGAGATCGAGGCCCTGCATCAGCTCCGTGGCGGTCGCGATGCCTGGCAGGATCGGGATGCCGGCCTCTCGCGACGCCGCCACGGCGGACTCCGACAGGCCCGGCGTGACGATGAATTCGGCGCCGTGTTCCTGCGCCAGCATCACGTCGTTGGAAGTCAGCACCGTGCCGGCGCCGACGATTGCGCCGCCCACCTTGCGCATCGCTTTCATGGCGGCGAGGGCCGCGTCCGTGCGCATGGTGACTTCGAGAACGCGCAGCCCGGCTTCGACCAGCGCCTTCGCCAACGGGATGGCGTCGTCCGCGCGCTCGATGGTGATCACGGGGATCACCGGCTGGGCCGCCATCAGTTCGTCGACTGTCATCCCCAGGCTCCCGTGTGTCCGAATATGCCGCCGCCCCTCTCGGGATCGCCCGCCACCGCGCGGAACGGCGCAAACAGCTCGCGGCCCCAGCCCGGTTCGGCGCGGCGCGGATAGTCGCGTCCGCGCTTCGCCAGTTCGGCCGGATCGACCATCAGGTCAAGCACGCCTCTTTCAGCGTCGAGTACGATGCGGTCGCCGTTGCGGATGCGGGCCAGCGGGGAATCCTGGTCGGCGCCGGGGCTGACATGGATGGCTGCTGGCACCGCGCCTGAAGCGCCCGACATCCGCCCGTCGGTGATCAGCGCAACGCGAAAACCCTTGTTCTGCAGGGCGGTGAGCGAAGGCGTCAGCTTGTGCAGCTCCGGCATGCCGTTGGCGCGCGGCCCCTGAAAGCGGACGACAGCATGGACATCGCGATTGAGTTCGCCGGCCTTGAACGCTTCGAGGAATTCTTCCTGTGTTTCGAACACGGCCGCCGGCGCATCGATGATGCGGCGGTCAGGCGGAACGGACGAGACCTTGATCACACCGCGCCCCAGCGAGCCTTTGAGCAGGCGAATGCCGCCTTCCATTTCGAAGGGAGACGACACCGGCCGCAGGATGCTTTCGTCGAGCGATTCTTCCGCGCCTGGCCGCCAGGCAAGTCTGTCGCCGTCGAGCCAGGGCTCCGTTGTGTAGGCTGCGAGGCCCTGTCCGGCATTGGTCAGCACGTCGGCGTGGAGAAGGCCGGCGTTGAGCAGTTCGCGCGTGAGGAAGGCCATGCCGCCGGCCGCGTGGAACATGTTCACGTCGGCCGACCCGTTGGGATAAACGCGCGCCAGCAGCGGCGTGACGCTGGAGATATCCGAAAAATCGTCCCAGTCGACCATGATGCCGGCGGCAGCGGCCATAGCAGGGATGTGCAGCGCGTGGTTTGTGGAGCCGCCAGTCGCCATCAGTCCGACCAGCGCATTGACGATCGCCCGCTCGTCGATGATGTGGCCGAGCGGATGATCGCCGGATTTCGCCAGTTCGATGCAGCGCTCCGCCGCCGCGCGCAGCAGCGCCTC
>DATBNA010000379.1:0-4912 GCA_036554545.1 Hyphomonadaceae bacterium | reverse complement strand
ATACCGCGGCTGCGCTCGCGATCTATGGCGAGGCGCCGGACAAGTTCGACGCGCCCAGGCCGGAGGAGGCGGCGACGCCAACCTATCTGGCGCGCTATCGCGCCTTCAACGCCCAGCGTCTGCTGGCGCTGCGCGAGGCGGAGCTCCTCCGCGCTCTCGACCGCAATGACGAGGCGGTCGTGCTGCTCACCGAACTTCTCGCCGCATCGCCGGATGATCTTTATGTCCTTGACCGGCTGGAGAAGGCGAAATCGAACCAGGACCGCCGTCCGGTGCGCACGCTGAAACAGGCGATGGCTTCGGCCATCAATGACGAGGCCGATCTCGTCAACGAGCGCCAGGCGATCATGGGCCTGATCATGGGCCGCGGCGCCAAGGCGCCGTTCAACCACCTGCTTTCGTCGCTGCGCCAGAGCGCGCTGCTGCTGGATCCGGACAATGGCGACGTGCGCCTTGCCGAAGTGGGCGACCTCTATGGCGAAGGCAAGTTCGAGGCGGCGCTCCGCCTTGCGCAGCTCGGCAACCCGCCCCGCTCCCAGCGCGCTGCTCTATACTCAACGGCGGGCCTGGCCGCGCTGGAACTCGGCTCGCCCGAGACCCTGGAGGCGCTGACCGAGCGCGCGCTGCAGATCGACTCCAGTCCCGAATCGAAAGTGCAGGCGGCCGGCGCGCTGACCAATGGCGGACGCACCGAGCGCGCCATCGCGCTGATCGACCAGGCGCTGCGCCAGGGGCTCAACCCCCAGCAGCAGGTCTTCGCGCAGATCGCGAAAGGCCAGGCGCACCTGCAGGCCGGAGACATCAACGGCGCCATCGCCGCCGGCCGCGCCGCGCGTGCGCTTGAAGACGACGACAACACCAAGCAGTTCCTCGCCTCCATGCTGGTCGAGTCGGGAACACAGCGGCCCGAGGGCCTCTCGATCATGCGCGCCATGCTGGCCGAGCAGCCGGAGAACACCGGCCTCATGAACAATCTCGGCTATTCGCTGATCGACAACTACGCAACGCAGGAGGAGCTCGACGAGGGCTTCAAGCTGCTGAAGACGGCGATCCGCCTGACGCCGGATGAGCCCAACCTGCTCGATTCGATCGGCTGGGCCTATTATCAGTATGGCGATTTCCGGGAGGCCAAGCGCTACATCGGTCTCGCCCTCGGCGAATACGAGCCCTTTGCCCACTGGGAGCTTTCGGACCATATGGGCGACGTGCACTGGCGCCTAGGCGAGTACGAGGACGCCAAACTGGCCTGGCAGCACTCTCTTGACGCCTATCCACCAGCCCACAACCGCGCCGCCATCGAGGCCAAGATCCGCGAGGGCCTCAAGACGCCTGCCCCGAACCGCCGCGATACGCCTGAAGTCCCGAGGGAAAAGGTCTCGAACGGGGTGAGCGACATCTGAGCACGGCCGAGTTCGGTTGAAGGGGGGAGGCGGGTCAGGCAACATGCTTCCCATGCGGTCAGGAAACATGTGGTCAGTAACAAAGACGCTTTGTGCAGCGGCGGCGGCCGTTTCGCTTGCCGGCTGCATCACGCAGCCGAGTCCGCCTCCCTGGTTCTCCAGCGCCATGTTCGAGGAACTTGCGAACACGGAGGAGTATTCCGACTTCCTCGCTGCACGCTATGCAGGGATGTCGGGCGATCCGGTGGCGGCCGCTGAATTTCATCGCCGCTCCTTCGACCGGTCGCCGGACGATGCGGCCCTGCTCGAACGTGCAATGCTGTCGACGCTCATCGCCGGCGGCGCCGCTGATGCGATCTCGCTCACCGTCGGCGCCGATCTGTCCGTATCAGCGCAGTCGCCGACCGCACAGTTCGCGCTGGCGGTCAATGAAGTCACCACCGGCAAGCATCGCCGCGCCGCCGCGCGCCTCAGGACAGGCGGCATGGGCGCGATCAATGCCGATGCGGCAGGCTTCCTCGCTTCATGGCTGACGGCCGTCGATGACGCCGACGCCGGGCTCGAATATCTCGACCAGCTGCCGCCCCGCCGTCTCCTCGCCGGCGAGCAACAGGCGCTGCGCGGCCTGATCCTCGCCAATACCGGACGCACCACACAGGCGCTCGCCGCGTTCGAACAGGCCTCGCGCCTGCCGACCGGATCGCCCGGCTATCTCATGCTGCTGCGTGTACAGCTCATGGCTTCCACCGGCGACCTCGCGGGCGCACGCAAGCTGGTGGAGCGGCAGATTGAGGACCTCGGCGTCTCGTCCGAGACCGAGTACGCGCTCTCGCTTGTCAATTCCGGCAAACCGGCGCCGCGCCCGAAGCTCGGCGTTCGCGAAGGCGCGGCAGTCGCGGTGTTCCTCGCTTCCGCAGGCGGCGTTGCGCGCTCCAGCTCCGAAATCGCCACCATGCGCCACGCATTGGCGCTGCACCTCGATCCGGCATTCGCGCCGGCCCGCCTGATGCTCGCCGACGCCATGAGCGAGCAGGATCGCGACGACGACGCGCTCCATGAGCTGCGCCAGATTCCCGCCGGCTCGCCCTGGGCCGCCGAGGCGCGCCTCAAGGAAGCCTGGTTGTTCGATCGTCTCGACCGGCCTGCCGAGGCGCTTGCCGCTGCCGAAGCCGCACTGGCTTCCTCGCGCCGCCGTGACGTGCTCGTCGGCGCGGGCGATCTCTACCGCGTCAACCGCAACGACAAGGCTGCGGCCGCGCTCTACGACGAAGTCATCGCCGCTGACATCAAGGCCGGTGCGCCGGACTGGCGCGTGCTCTTTGCGCGCGCCTCGGCCCGCAACGCCATGGATGACTGGAAGGGAGCGGAGGCCGACCTGGTCGCCGCGCTCGCCATCGAACCTGACCGGCCCGAGCTGCAGAACTTCCTCGGCTATGGCTGGGTGAACCGTGGAGAGCGCGTGGCCGAAGGCATGGACCTGATCCGCAAGGCCGTCGCTGCGCGTCCCGACCAGGGCTACATCGTCGACAGCCTCGGTTGGGCCCATTACGCACTCGGCCAGTACGACCAGGCCGTCGAGACGCTCGAGCGCGCCGCTGAACTTTCGCCGAGCGACTCCGAAATCGTCGATCATTTGGGCGATGCCTACTGGCGCGCCGGACGCCAGACTGATGCAGTGTTCGAATGGCGCCGGGCGCTTCAGCTCAAGCCGGATGACCAGCGCGAAGCGACGCTCAGGACCAAGCTCGAACGCGGGCTGCCTCCGATTTCCACGACTGCACTTGCGGATGCAAAGGCGCGACAATGACTGCGGTCCCCGGCCGCTCCAACCTCACCACCGCCTGGGCGCCAGCGAAGGTCAATCTCTACCTCCATGTCGGCGCACCGGGCGCTGGCGGACTGCACCCTGTCGACAGCCTGGTGATGTTCGCCGACACGCGCGCCGCCGACCGCATTTCCGCGCGCACCTGGCCGCAACTCACGCTCGCTGTTGAAGGCCCCGGCGCGAAGGCTCTCAAACACGCGCCAAACAATCTTTCGCTCGCCGCAGCGATGGCGCTGCGCGATGCCTGCGACCGCACCGGCCTCGGCGCCGCGCTGACGCTGCACAAGGAGCTGCCTATCGCCGGCGGAGTTGGCGGAGGGTCGGCCGATGCGGCGGCGACGCTTCACGTGCTCAACCAGGTATGGGGGATTCAGTTCGGCGAGGCCGCCCTCGAGCGTCTCGCGACGCAGCTTGGCGCCGATGCTCCAGCCTGCGTGCGCTGCCGCCCGCTGGTGATGCGTGGAACAGGCGAGCGCCTGCATGACGTTCACGCGCCGGACCTGCCGATTGTGCTCATCAATCCCGGCATCCCACTGGAGACGCGCAAGGTGTTCGAGCGCTTCGACCAGCTGGGCGCCAACCGCACCTTCCGTGAAACCGATCCGCCGGCCTATCGCGACTTCACCAATTTCGTCAGCGCGCTCAACACCTACCGCAATGACCTGCAGCAGGCGGCGGTCGGCATGTGCTCCGAGATCGACAAGGTCATCCAGGCGCTGCGTGCCGAGAAAGGTTGCCTGATCGCGCGCATGTCGGGCAGCGGTCCGACCTGCTACGGCATCTTCCAGTCGCACGAAGAGGCCGACGAGGCCGCGACGGATATTGCCGGCCGCAAGAAGAAATGGTGGGTCAGGTCCACGACGCTGCGCGGTTCGTGAGGGGCGATGGGGGAGCCGCTGCGCATTCTTCTGGCATTCGTGACGGCGGCAGTCCTGGCCATCGGGCTCTGCCGACTCGTCATGAACCTGCGCGTGATGGACGCGCCGACCGAAGCGCGGAAGACACAGAAGACGGCCGTGCCCTCCGCCGGCGGGCTTGGCGTGGCCCTCGCAGTTTTCATGTCGGTCATCGCCGTGTCGCTGCTCACGGCCTGGACGCTCAGCTATTCGTTCATCGGCCTGGCTGTCTGTTCGATCGGTTATCTTGCGCTGGGCTTTGCTGATGACACGCTGCACATCGATGCAAGGTGGCGCCTCGGCATCATGACAATGATCGCCATGGCGATGGCGCTCGGCGGCGTCCGCGCTGACGTTTTCTCGCCGTGGCCCGGCCTCACGATCGAGCTGCCGCTGATCGTCGCCATCGTCGGATCGGCGCTGTGGCTGGTGGTGCTGGTCAACGCGGTGAACTTCATGGACGGCGCCAACGGTCTCTCCATGGGCATCGCCGCCATCGCCGCGACCGGCCTTGCAACCGCTGCGGCGCTTGTCGGCGCGTGGAACATTGCGCTTCTGTCAGCTGCACTGGCGGGCGGCCTGGGCGGCTTCCTCGTCTGGAACGTGCCAGGTCGTCTCTATGTCGGCGACACCGGCGCGCTGTTTACCGGCGCAATGCTCGGCGGGCTGTCGCTGGAGCTTGTCCGCATGCGGCCGGACCTGCTGTTCGTCCCGCCGATCCTGCTGATGCCCTATCTGTCGGACGTACTTCTCACGCTCATCTGGCGCGCGCGTCACGGCAAGAAGCTGTC
>DATBNA010000301.1:0-3255 GCA_036554545.1 Hyphomonadaceae bacterium | reverse complement strand
CGGCGAAAGCTTCCAGGTCCCCGCCGGCCTCGGCATCTATCTCCCGGCCGGTGGCCATATGGGCTTCCAGATGCACTACACGCCCTATGGCAAGGAGGCTGTCGATAATTCGAAGATGGCGCTCTACTTCTATCCGGAAGGCCAGAAGCCCGAGCGCATCATGCGCCACACCGTCATCGCCGACAACTTCATCGAGTTGCCGCCCAACAAGGACATGCACGAAGAGATCGCCTACCTGACCTTCCCGAAGGAAGCGCGGCTCTACTCGGTCTTCCTGCACACGCACTATCGCGGCCAGGCCGGACGCTTCGACATCGTTTATCCCGACGGCACGAAGAAGGCGCTGATCAACCTGCCGCGCTACGACTTCAACTGGCAGCGCACCTACGACTTCGTGGAGCCGGTGACTGTTCCTGCCGGCGCCAAGCTGGTCGCGACCTACCTCTATGACAACTCGGTCCGCAACGCCTCCAACCCCAATCCCAACGAGACGGTGATCTGGGGCGACCAGTCGTGGGAAGAGATGCACTACACCTCGATCTACTACGAGTGGACCGACGAGACAGTCGAGAAGCAAGCCGACGCGACCGATGAAATGCGCTCGGGCCGCCTTCTGGGCATGCTCGACGACAACCTCGACGGGAAGGTCGAGATGTCGGAGATCCGCGGGCGCACGCCGAACGCCATGATCAAGCCGCGCTTCGCCCAGATCGACACCAACAAGGACAACGTCCTCGATGGCGCCGAACTGAAAGCGGCCGCTGCGATGCTTCCGGGCTTTGGCCCGCGCCGTCCGCAGCAGACGGCCGCATCGGGCAGCAGCAGCAACTAGGGCGTCGGGATCTTCGGCGGCGCCATCACGATACGCTCCGGCGTCGGCTGGCCCTTGAAATAGGCCAGCACGGCGTCGGCCACGCGCTGGTCGGCCTCATAGATGTTGTGCCCGCCGTTTTCGACGATCAGACGGCTTCGGTTGCGGAAGCCTTTGATCTCTTCTTCGGCTTCTTCCGGATAGGTCCGCCCGTCCAGCGTGCCCGAGATGAACAGCGCCTTGATGTCCGACTTGAACGGCGCGCGGAACGCATCGCCGGCATCGATCTGCGGCCGGATGCCCATGATCTGTGGCATCGGGAAGTTCAGCGTGTCGGAGAGCAGGGAAGTCTCCGCCTCTTTCGTCACCAGCTTCAGCCGCGCCGGTGTTGCGCCCGATGCCAGGTCCATCGCATCCGGCATGCCGCGGAAGCCCGCCACCTGCTGGCGCATGCCCCACACCAGCGGCGCCGCGCGCTCGTACATGCCCTTGTCGAGCGCGAGATACATCAGCGGCAGCCGCGCCGTCGCCGGCGGATCGGCGATCGACTGCGACGCCAGCAATTGCACCGCGAACCCGTCGAATGTCACGCTCACCGGCGCGGATGCGCCCTGCGGCGTGAACGACACCGTCGCAGGCTGCGCGTTCAGCTTCGCGTGCACCCGCCGCATCATCCCCGCGAGATCGGGATAGGCGGCCTTCGCCGCCGGATCGGCGTCGATCACCTTCTGGAAGCGCCTGAACATTTCGTCGGTCAGCGCCGGCCGCTTGATCGTCTGGTCCAGCCCCTCGATGCCCGACAGCACCGCGCGGTTCACCGACCCGCCATGATACTTCATGAAGGTCAGGCCAAGGTGCGATCCATAGCTGATGCCCCAGAGGTTCAGCTTTTTCGCGCCCAGCGCCCGCCGCAGGTCCTCGATGTCATGCGCGCTCTCCAGCGTCGTGTAGGCGTCGATGTCGATGCCCTTCGCCTCCCATTGGTCAAAGCACTTCGCCAGCCGGTCGCGGTAGAAGGACACGATGCTCTCCCGCGAGAACGTCGTCCCCTCGAAGGGCGGGCTCGCCAGACACATCGGCGTCGGGGAGGAGAATCCTGTGCCGCGCTGGTCATACGCGATCACATCCGCCACTTCCCGCAGCGCCATGAAGATCGGAAACCGCGCTCCCTGCGCCGTGCCCGTTCCGGTCCCGCCCGGCCCGCCGGCCAGATAGACGATCGGATCGCTTGGGCTGGCCGATGTCGACTTGAACCGCACGAAGCCGATCCTGATCCTGCGAGAGTTCGGATCGCTGCGGTTCTCCGGAACCTCGAACGTCCCGCGCTCAGCCTCCACCTTCACGCCATTCGGCCCGGTGAATGTGTAGGGTTCCACCGTCAGAACCGGCGCAGGCGCAGCAACCGCCTGTTGGGCCGGCGCGCCGTCGTGCGGCGGCGTCGCCGTGCACGAGACCAGCGCGAGCAGCGCAACGGACGCCATCAACCTCATCTTGTCCTCCCGGAACAATCGACCCCAGCCTGTTATGCCGCCTGGCCAGCCATATTCCCGCGCGCATCGGCCAGCGGCGCCGGATTTCCGGCGAACGGCCCGCATCGTTACGTTCAGCATCGGTGAACGGACACATTTCCCCGGCGAATGGCGCCGCCGCCGCGCCCAAAGCTGCTAGACTGCGAGCATGATCCTGCGCGTCATCCTCGTCCTCCTCGCGCTGCTGCTCGCGCCCGCGGCGGCTGCGCAGTCGGTTGAATCCGCCATCGGCAAGGCCGCCGGAACCCCGCCGCCCATCACCGGCCTCACGGATGCAAAGGTCTGCCTCAGCCTCGGCCGCAGCGAGGATCTCTCCGACATCGACAGGGCCTCGTGCCAGTCCGTCGACTATCTCAATGATGTCGACACGCAGGGCCGCATCGTCTGGCTCACCGGCCGCTTCCGCATCGCCGAGGGCTATCCCGGCCCCGCGCCGCTCGGCCTCTACAACGGCGCGCTCGCTTCGCGCGACATCTGGTGGAACGGCGAAAAAATCGGCTCGGTCGGCCGCGTCGGCGCCTCGCGCGAAGCCGAGATCCCCGGCGACCTCGACGCCGTCACCTGGATTCCGCCGCACCTCATCCGCACCGGCGACAATGAAGTCGCCATTCGCTACTCGACCTTCCATCTCTTCACGCGCATCACCACGCCGGTGCACTACGCCTATGCCGGGCGCATGGGGATCACCCGCTCGCTGCTTACCCAATACGGTCCGCGCCTCGCGGCGACCGGCGCACTGATCGCAGCGGCCCTGTTCTTCGGCTTTACCTTCATCGCCAGCCGCTCGCTGGGACCCTTGTTCATCGTGCTGATGTCGCTGGCCGCCGTCGGCCAGCTCTGGCTGGAATCGCTGCGGGGCTTCACCAGCTTCGCCTATCCGCTGCAGCTCTGGCGGCTCACCGGCGTCGGCGTCCT
>DATBNA010000267.1:0-3975 GCA_036554545.1 Hyphomonadaceae bacterium | reverse complement strand
GCCAGACCATCGAGATCGAAGTGCACCGCTTCCGGCCGAACGATCGTCCGCGCCGCCAGGTCGATTTCGATGTTGGCGGTCCGGGCTGCAGCGGCGAGCCGCTCAACCTCCGCAGCGTCCGGCGGAGAACTCTGCGCCTTGCGCCACAGTTCGAGTACACGCCCCAGCCTTCCGCTGTATGCGCCTCCCGTTGTCTCTCGCCAGCGTTCTGCTGCAGCGATCACGGCAAGGAGGTCCGGCGAGGCAACATGGCGCCGTGACTGGTTGAGCTGTGAAAGTTCGCTCGCCGGATCGCGCCAGTTGAGAATGGAGTTCAGCCGGTCGATTTCGGTTCGGGCGCGCTGCGCCGCCGCCAGCGCTTCCTGCTCGCTGTCCGTGTTCACCAGCAGATTGAGCCGCGTGCCGAGGGCGGCGGCATCATGAAAGGCGAACGCCGCATTCTCGGCGGCGCCGATCGCGACCTGGTGCATTGCGGCGACGATTTCCGACGCGATCAGGATTTCCGGTTCGACAGGGATCATTGCAGCAGTCCGGGAGCACAGCGGCCACGATGGAAACGCCGGGGTAGATGAAAAACACCACTGCGTCATGGTTTGAACGGCATGGCGCGGAACGCCCGGTCGAAGTGGACAAAATGCCGCGACTGCATTCGCGTGCAACTGATGGTCTAGGGCGTGATCTGGCGACGGCGCAACGATGGATACGATCGATGACTGACGACACCGGGGCGACGAAAGGTGCTTTCTCGAAGCCCGATTTCTATCGCCTTTGCCGCGAGTGGCATGGCTACCTGTCGGCGGCCGCTTTCCTGGCGCTTGTCTTCTTTTCCGTGACCGGCATTCTCCTCAATCATCCCGGCCTGCTGCAAGGCGAGCAGCCTGCTCCAGTCGAGACGATGTTCACCCTGACTGCGGAAGAGGTCGCCGCGATTCAGGCGGCGCCTGCGCCTGCCGCCGCGCTCGCGGAACTGGCTCACGCAAGGACTGATCTTGCCGGAGCGTTTCGCGACGGGGAAGTCGTGGGGGAAGATGTCTATGCGAACCTGCAAGGCGCGCGGGGCCGGTCAAACGTGACGGGCAACCTCCGCACCGGAGAAGTGCGGATCTACATCGAACGCGAGGACGCCATCGGCGTGCTGAACGCTCTGCATCGCGGCGAGCACGCGGGCAGCGCCTGGCGCCTGCTCATCGACCTGACGGCGGCGCTGTTCATTGTTATGTCGGTGATCGGGTTCATATTGTTTCTGTCTCTGCGCTTCCGGTTGCGAACTGCGCTCGTACTGACGACCGCCAGTCTCATCGTGATGATCGGCGTCTTTATGTTCGCGACAGCATGATGAGCGCCTCTCTCACGAGGAACGTCCTCGCGAGACGCCGAGAGCCGTCATTTCTTGTCGGAATAGCTGACTGCCAGGCCTGCTCGCGCATCCTGCTGAATGCCGTATTGCGGGAAGGGATAGCGGAAGCCGTTCTTCGACAGCGCCTTCATGCCTTCGATCGCCTTGACCAGATATTCCGGCGGCAACGCCATCAGCATTTCATCATCGAGAACACCGCCATAGCGCCGCTCTGCGAAGCACGGGATCGACAGGCTCGGAAGGCGTGTGGTCAGCGCGCGGCCCCAGGAATCGGCGCAGGCTGACTCGCCTACCACGCTCCAGTCGAAGCGCTTGTAGCCCGTCCACTGCAGGCCATTGATGAAATAGATCATCGCTCCGGGCGTTGCGTAGAACAGCGCGATGTCGGGATCCTGCAGCTTGCCGCCCGCGAGCGGGCCCACGGCCAGCGCCTGGTAGCGGCCATCGGGCACGCAGTGCATCGCCTGCTGGTGCGCGCCCGCATCGTCCAGGGTTTCGTACCAGACGCCCTTCATGTGAGCGCCCGACCGCCATTCGTCTGTCTTCGCTCCTCCGAGGCCGACGACGGCGCGACATTGTGCGCCGACAAGATCTTCGCTGGTGATGCCGACCGTCCAGCCGAGGCGGGAGGCCTGGCCCACGACCTGGTCGAGCGTGTGGACGGCCTTGGGACGTCGGATGCGCGCGATCGATTCCATGTCCTCTCGGCGTTCGAAGAGTTTCATTGCGAAGGGAATGCTGCGCAATCTCAGCAGCTGCTCGAGTTCGCTCGCAACCTCGCTCCAGCCTGTTGCGGTCATCTGACACTCCCGATCCTGATTGCAGCGGCGCCCTTCCGCCAAGGTTGCTGCAAGGCCGGACGACCGACAAGGGCCAGTTCGAGCCTGGGCCGGGCCTGCAGCTGAATGGCTG
The DNA here is from genome assembly GCA_036554545.1 of Hyphomonadaceae bacterium. Classification (GTDB taxonomy): domain Bacteria; phylum Pseudomonadota; class Alphaproteobacteria; order Caulobacterales; family Hyphomonadaceae; genus UBA7672. The sequence goes on along the minus strand of DATBNA010000267.1, from coordinate 1,706 downwards.
GGTCGATCCATTCCCGCCGTTGCCATTGACGGCGGTCCGATGGTTCAAACTCGCCGAAAGCGGTCATTCGACTCGAAAGGCGCCGAGCCAGAGGGGTTGCGTCTAGCCGCTTTTCATCTGGGCGCACACGGACTGCGGCTCGGTCTCACAGAAGTCCGGCCAGTTTCCGGTCTCGCGCCAGTAGGCGACAAGGCCGATGCGCTCGAACACGTCGATGATGCGCGGATCGGCGCGCATTGGCGCCATCCACGGCAGGAAGAGACGCGCCGCGGAGCCGTCTGTAGAGCAGCACAACCGGTTCCGGATCCACAAGTCTTCCGCGTCGGAAGCTGGATCGTGAATTCGCGGCAGCGTGATTTCGGCGCCTGCGACGGCGGCATCGGGACGGTTCAGCATCCCGCCGGCCGTCAGGCATGCGGATGCGGTGTCGATGTCCTGAGCGCCGATATCCGTGCACAGTCTCGTCACCTGGTCCGCATCCCGAGCATCGCCCGACCGCTTCGCTTTCAGCATGGCGACCAGCACCTGATGCGGAAGGCCGGCATCGCCTGGCGCAAACATCCTGGGCAACTGGGCTTCCGCCTCATCCAGCTTGCCGGTCCAGGCCAGCGCATAGAAACGCAGCTGGATTGCGACCGCATCCTGAGGCCAGATCTGCAGATGCGGATCGAGCACGGAATTCATCTGGGCAATCTCGCCATTCGCCAGATGGGCATTGGCCAGCAATACCGGCCGCGCGGCCGATAGCGGTTCGCTGGCGCGCGCCCGTTTGGCGACTGCGAGCGCTTCCATGCTTGCGCCCGTCGCCAACAGGACCTCGGCGAGATTGTTGTCGATGCGCGTATACTGCGGATCGATCCTGATGGCTTCGCGCATCATCCTGATCCGTTCTTCCCATCGATCCGGCGCCAGCACCCTCATCGCGGCCATGTAGGCCGAGCCGTCCCGCGGCGCGAGTCTAAGAGCCTCCTCTGACTCACTTCGGGCAAAGCGAAGCTCCTTGATGCGCTCCTCAACGGAAAGATGCGGAAAAGCGTGAATCGTTTCGATGGCCGAAGCTGTTCTCGCCGTACTCAGGTCAGGCGCATTTCGCGCAAAGTCGTGGGCGGCCTGCCGGCTCTGAATGCTGTCGCCTGTGTAGTTGAACTCGAGTATCCTCAAAAAGGTGCGTGTCTCTTCCACCGCATTGGGGCGCCTCGAGTTGAGGATGCGCAGCGGCGCCGGCCAATAGATAACACGCGAGAACACAGACGCGAGACGCTCGTCGACGAATGGGTCCCCGGGATCCGCAGTCAGGTCCGTCGTCCACAATGTGATGCCGCGTTCGGCGTGATAGAGCCGCGCCGCGATGTGGGCCGTGCCGCCCTGGCGCTTCACTGTCCCGTCGATCAGCAGTTCGGCGCCCAGCTCGTCCGCCGCCCGCGCCTTGGCGTCGCCGCCGAACGCCATTGACCGCGCCGTCGCCATGACGCTTATGCCGCCGCGGCTGAACGCATCCGCCATGTCGCGCGGGACCGTGCCGGCCATGCGAGTTATCTCGGGATCATCGTCCAGCGCATCGAAAGGCAGGACAGCGAGCGTCACCGGCGCAACAGCAACGTCCACGGCCTTGCTGTTCAGATTGATCCACCAGCCGGCGCCGGCGGCCAGGATCACGGCCGCGGCGATTGAGGCGGCGAGAAGAAGCGGACGCAGCCTGGACGGGC
>DATBNA010000247.1:0-1763 GCA_036554545.1 Hyphomonadaceae bacterium | reverse complement strand
CGTAATAAGGGTCAGGCTCACTTCCGAGCCCTAAGCCCTTGGACGCCAAACGGCGATTCGGGCGGATTGTTTCCCCGCGATCCTGCGCCCATTCGAAACGGCGAGGACGCGAGAACGAAGTGGCGGCCAGGTGACAGGGGTCCGCCAAAGGCAACTTTCTCAAGCCGCGGAACGCGGCGGTGAGGACTGCGATGCAAGATCAGAGCATTTGTCTAAGCCTCGGAAATGGCGAGGCTTTGCGGACGACGCTGATCCCCGTGGCAGCCCGTTCGGGCCCGCACATGGGTGCTCGCAGCGAATCATGGTCTATTGGTCAAAGGCGCGCGCGGACCGCGGACGCGAACCCGGAGCGGCGAATTTCTGTCCCGCCCACCGAGCTCTGCGCGGCGGAGAACACACAACATGGCAAGCAAAATGCTCATCGATGCGGCGCATCCGGAGGAGACCCGGGTCGTTGCGGTAAGAGGCAATCGCGTCGAGGAATTTGATTACGAGTCAGCGAGTAAGAAGCAGCTAAGAGGAAATATTTATCTCGCTAAGGTCACGCGCGTAGAGCCGTCCTTGCAGGCGGCGTTTGTCGATTACGGCGGAAACCGGCACGGCTTCTTAGCTTTTACTGAAATTCATCCCGACTACTACCAGATCCCGGTGGCAGACCGGCAGGCGCTGCTGGAAGAAGAGGCCTTGGAGCAAAGCCGGGCCTCCGCCGAAGAAGCTGCCGAAGACGATGAGGCTGCCAGCGGACGACGCCGCAGGCGTGGCCGTAGGGGCCGCGGTCGCCACGAGGGCCGGAAGGATCCGCCGCGCCCCACCGCGGACCAAGCCGAGCCGCCTTCGATCGCAAGATTCGAACTCGACCACGAAGACGAAATCGACACGACTCCGCGGGGAGACGCTCCCTCCAGCGTCGCCATGGAGACGAGCGATCTGGTGCACGAGGTCTCGGAGCCGGCTGCCGAGATGGTCGACACCGACGTGATCGACCTTACGGTGCGCGCTCCCGAGGAGGAGGACGAGGCTGAGTCCGCTGAAATCGTCGGGCAGCCGGTCGCGCTGAAGGAAGGCAGCAGCGACAGTGTCGGGGAGAGCGTGGAATCAGTGGGCTCGGAGGACGTGCTCGAAGAGGTTCCGGAGCGCGCCCGCCGCCGCCGCGGTCGGCCCTACAAAATCCAGGAGGTGATCAGGCGGCGCCAGATCATCCTCGTTCAGGTGGTGAAAGAGGAGCGCGGCAACAAGGGCGCGGCGCTGACCACCTATCTCTCGCTTGCCGGACGCTACACCGTGCTCATGCCCAATACGGCGCGGGGCGGCGGCATCTCGCGCAAGATCACCCAACCGACCGACCGCAAGCGGTTGCGCGAGATCGCGGGCGAGCTCGAAGTGCCCGAAGGCATGGGGCTGATCATCCGCACGGCGGGGGCGCAGCGCACCAAGACCGAGATCAAGCGCGACTACGACTATCTTTTGCGACTGTGGGAGAACGTGCGCGACCTCACGCTGAAATCGACCGCCCCTGCTCTGGTCTACGAAGAAGGCAGCCTGATCAAGCGCTCGATCCGCGATCTCTACAACAAGGACATCGACGAGGTTCTGGTAGCGGGCGACGACGCCTACCGCGAGGCCAAGGACTTCATGCGCATGCTCATGCCGAGCCATGCCAAGAACGTGAAGGCTTACCGCGACACGCAGCCGATCTTCACGCGCTACGGCATCGAGAGCCAGCTCGACGCGATGTTCACGCCGACCGTGCAGCTTCGCTCCGG
>DATBNA010000238.1:0-5690 GCA_036554545.1 Hyphomonadaceae bacterium | reverse complement strand
TTTCAAAGCGCCGGCGGCGTCCTTGCGCCAGACCGTCACATAGCGGCCCCGCTCGATCGACTGCCCGCCGGTCGAGATCGTGTACCGGCCGGTCGTGACGGCAAGATCGCCGCCGGTCGAGCCGTGTCCGCCGTCCGGCGTCCAGTCGATGACGAAATCAGGCGGCGATCCATCGAAGCCGGCGGCGATTTTCTCCGCTCCGGTCACAACAACGCCGGGCTGGATGACCGTTCCGTCCGCGGGATCCATGTACTGAAGGAAGGCGGCTTTCACCCCATCCTTCTTCGACATCGCGGCAAAATCGCGATCGGCTTGCAGCGCGCCGTCCAGCGTAACCTGGGCAGCAGCCCTCGGATCGGCCGCGCTCTCTGCATCGGGCGCCCCGCCCTGCGAGCACGCCACAAGAAGCGACAACGTCATCGCCGCAAACGCGGCGCGATATGGATTGCGTTTCATCCCGCCTTCTCCTTGCCCCTCTGGATCGACAGCACGCCTGTACGCGACACTTCCACCAGTCCCAGCGGCCGCATCAGCTCCGTGAACTGGTCGATCTTGGAGCTGGCGCCGGTGATCTCGAAGATGAAGCTTTCATTGGTGGTATCGACTACATGCGCGCGGAAGATCTCTGCAATGCGCAGCGCCTCGACGCGCGAATCGCCCTTGCCCGCCACCTTCACCAGCGCCAGCTCGCGCTGGATGCCGCCTGGCGAGTGCGTGACGTCGATTACTTTCGCAACCGGCACTAGGCGCAGGAGCTGCTGCTCGATCTGCTCGAGCACGTGGTTGGTGCCCGAGGTGACGATCGTGATGCGCGACTGGTGAGCGTTCTTGTCGATCTCGGCGACCGTGAGGCTTTCGATGTTGTAGCCGCGAGCGGAGAAAAGCCCGACGACCCTCGCAAGAACACCTGGTTCGTTGTCGACGATGCAGGCCAGCGTCCGCTGTTCGACGCCTTCCTCGGCGTGCGTCATGTCGTAGGCGGAAGCGGGATCCTCGCGGACGCCATTCTTGGGCTTGGCGGTCGAACGGCCGCCCCTTGTTGAAATTGGACGGGTCATTTCTTCTTCCCCCAAAATCCCGACTTGGAACCGGATTTCGTTTTCTGTTCAGGACCGGATTTCGGCGATGACGCAGCAGCAGCCGTTTCAGGCGGCTTCGGAGACGCACTCCTTCTGCGGTACTGATCGCCCATGTAGGCAAAGGCGTCCGCCAGCGGCGCAGTGCCGACATTGTCGGGATGATATTTGCCGCCCTCGCTGCGCGAGACCTTCAGCCCGTAGAGCATGCCCGCCGGCAAAAGCATGTCGCCGCGGATCAGCTGCTCGAGCAGCTTGGTCTTCAGCATGACGAGGTGTTCGGCGCCGATGCGCTCCAGCGCCTTCTCACGATTGATGGCGATGCGGTCGACACGGCTCTCGAGGCCGTTCAGCCACCACACACCGCCTTCCCGGTCCTCCACGAAAACGTCGCCGAAATAGGAGGCGAGGATCACCTGCCCCTCGCGCGGCAGCGGCGGAGAAAACGGCGCCAGCAGATCCCCCCACGCAACCGGCGTCGGGTCCATCAGGTAGGCGTCGAGTTCCGCAACCGGAACCAGTTTTTCTGGAGGCAGGATCGCCATCACACCAGAACCTTGCCGGCCTCCCCGATTTCATCACCCGTTATCTTGCCGAGGATCATCTCATTGTGCGCCGCGCCCGAAGGGATCATCGGGAAGCAATTCTCCGCTTTCTCTACCCGGCAGTCGAACAGCACGGGCTTGGGCGTGTCGATCATCTCCATGATCGCCGCATCGAGGTTCGCCGGGTCGTCACATCTTATACCATGACAGCCATAGGCCTCCGCCAGCTTCACGAAATCCGGCAGCGCATCGGAATAGGAATGCGAATAGCGCTCGCCATGCAGCAGCTGCTGCCACTGGGGCACCATGCCCATCCATTCATTGTTGAGGATGAAGATCTTGACCGGCAGGTCGTGCTGGATGGCAGTCGACATCTCCTGCATCGTCATCTGCACGGAGGCGTCGCCGGCAATGTCGATGACCAGCGATTTCGGGAACGCAGCCTGGACGCCGATGGCGGCCGGTAGTCCATAGCCCATCGTGCCGAGGCCGCCCGAGGTCATCCAGCGGTTGGGCTGTTCGAAATGGAAGAACTGCGCCGCCCACATCTGGTGCTGGCCAACTTCCGTGGTGATGTAGACGTCGCGGCCTTTGGTCAGTTCATAGAGCCGCTCGATCGCATACTGCGGCTTGATCAGCATTTTCGAGTTCGGATAGGCGAAACCCTTCCGGCCGCGCCATTCGTCGATCTGCTTCCACCATGGTTTGATGTCCGAAGGCTTGCCCACCTTCTTGGCCCACGCCTTGGTCAGCGCCGCCAGCGCCTTGCCGCAGTCGGCCACGATCGGCACTTCCGCGCGCACGTTCTTGTTGATGCTCGAGGGATCGATGTCGATGTGGATCTTCCGGCTGCCGGGAGAGAACGCGTCGAGGCGTCCGGTGACCCGATCGTCGAACCGCGCGCCGACACACAGCATCACGTCGCAATCATGCATCGCATTGTTGCTCTCGAACGAGCCATGCATCCCCACCATGCCCAGCCAGTTCGGGTTGGACGCCGGGAAGGCGCCAAGGCCCATCAGCGTCGAGGTGACCGGCCAGCCCGTCGCCTTCGCCAGCGCACGCAGCGCCTCGGAAGCCGCCGGACCCGAATTGATGACGCCGCCGCCGGAATAGATGATCGGCCGCTCGGCCCTCGCCATCAGCGCCACCGCCTCTTCGATCCGCCGGTCCACCGGTTCGGTGCGGGGGTGATAGGTGCGGTGCTCGATCTTGCCCGGCGGCACATAATGGCCCTTGGCGAACTGCACATTCTTCGGAATGTCGATCACAACCGGCCCCGGCCGGCCGCTGGTCGCCACATAGAAGGCCTCGTGGATGATCCTCGCGAGATCGTTCACGTCCTTCACCAGATAGTTGTGCTTCGAGCAGGCGCGTGTGATGCCGACCGTGTCGGCTTCCTGGAACGCATCCGAGCCGATGAGATGCGTCGGCACCTGTCCGGTGATCACCACCATCGGGACGGAATCCATCAGCGCATCGGCGATCGGCGTCACCATGTTGGTCGCGCCAGGCCCGGACGTCGCCAGCGCCACGCCGCACTTGCCCGTCGCGCGCGCATAGCCTTCGGCCATGTGCCCTGCGCCCTGCTCATGCCTTACCAGGATGTGGCGCACGCGCTGCTGCGCGTAGATCGCGTCATAGATCGGCAGCACCGCCCCGCCCGGATAACCGAAAATCGTATCGACGCCCTGGTCGGCAAGCGCGCGAAGTACGATCTCGGCGCCTGTCAGGCTCTCTGTCGTCTGGGCGTCCATCGCGCTGTTTCCGTCCATCGGGGCAGTCCTTCAACTCTCTGCAGCGTCCGGGAAAAGAAAAAGGGCCACTCGGGCCCTTCGACATGCACTCGCCGTTCGGTCCCGTCTCAACGGGCCGGCGGCGAGGCGCTTACGAGTACGAGCTTCCGCCCGGACATGGGGTTTTCTCCCAAAATCGCTGTGGAAAAGCCAATACCGTTTCGTACGCACACCGTCAATCAGCCCGCAAGGGGCAGAAACGCCCAATCGAACAGCCTGCCTGCGAACGATCCTGCGGTTAATCCAGCTTCCCCGGAAAGACCCTCGCCGGCGCTGACGCCACCTCGACCTCCACATCCCGGTACATCGCCATGATGACGCGGGCCCGGGTGTCGAGGTCTTCGGAGGGTACGCGAGGCCACAGCGTGAACTGGTGGGCGATCCAGGTCATCTGCCGCTTGGCGTAGCGCCGTGTGTCGCGCTTGCAGCGCTCGACCGCATCCTCGAGCGACGCCAGTCCGTCGAAGTAGTCGCAGAACCCGGGCATCCCGTGCGCCCGCATTGCCGGCAGCTCCCGGTCGAGCTTGCGCCCCCACAGCACGCGCGCCTCCTCCAGCGCGCCGGTCTTCATCATCTTCTCCACCCGCGTATTGATGCGCTCATAGAGACGCTCGCGAGGCGGCGTCAGCGTCACGCCCAGCCACTGGCCCTTCGCCAGCACCGGCGCCTGCTCGCCGTGGAAGCTCGAGATCGGGCGCCCCGTCGCGATCAGCACTTCCAGCGCACGCGCGATCCGCTGCCGGTCCTGCGGCTCGATCCGCTCCTTCGCCGCCGGATCCCTGGCCACCAGTTCCGCGAACGCCGCGCCCGGATCTGTCGCGACACGCGCCCGGGCCTCGGCCCGCGCCTCTTCCGGTATCGGCGGTATCTCCGACAGCCCGTCGGTCAGCGCCATAAGATAGAGCCCTGTCCCGCCGACCACGATGGGCACACGGTCCGCCGCGCCCAGACTCGCGATCAGCGATCCTGCCTCCTTCGCCCAGGCGCCGGCCGAATAACGCTGCGCCGCATCGACGTGACCGAACAGGTGATGCGGCGCCTCAGCCTTCTCCTGCGCATCCGGCCGCGCCGTCAAAACGTCGAGGTCGCGATAGACCTGCATCGCATCGGCATTGATGATTTCCCCGCCCAGACGCTTCGCCAGCGCAATCGCCAGCCCGGTCTTGCCGCTTGCCGTGGGCCCATGGATCAGGATAGCAGGCCGCATAACTCCAACGGGTCCCCTCACCCAACTCTACTCGCCGCTCTCATGGCCCCACCCAGATGACCCATGTCCTCACCCTGGTCTCCGGCAACAGCGCCCGCAATCTTGCGGATGCGGCCCCCGGCGGCGTGGGCGCGGCCATCGAGCGTGGCGGCGTTAAATGGTCCGTGACCGAGCGCGAGATCGACGTCAAGCGTCAGCCGGACCTCATCGCTTATCTTGAGGCAGAAGCTGGCGCTGCAAAGGCCGACTGGGCCATCACGCCAGCCGCCCGTCGCCGCAAGCAACTCCTCGTCTCCGATATGGATTCCACAATCATCGGGCAGGAATGCCTCGACGAGCTGGCCGACTTCGCCGGCCTGAAGGCGCAGGTATCCGCCATCACCGAGCGGGCCATGCGCGGGGAACTCGATTTCGCTGCCGCCCTCACTGAACGCGTCGCCATGCTCAAGGGCCTCGACCTCTCCGCCCTCGACGCCTGCTATGCAGAGCGCGTCACGCTGAACCCCGGCGTGAAGGAACTTGTCGCCACCATGAAGGCCAATGGCGCCCGCACCGTGCTGGTCTCCGGCGGCTTCCGCTTCTTCACCACTCGCGTCGCCAGGGCAGCCGGCTTCGACACGGACCGGGCCAACACGCTGATCGATGACGGCAAGGTCCTTACCGGCGCCGTGGGTCAGCCCATCCTTGGCCGCGAAGCCAAGCTTGCCGCGCTCGTGGAGGAATCTGCAGCCCTCGGCCTGACGCCTGCCGATGCAATCGCCCTGGGAGACGGCGCCAACGATCTCGACATGATCCGGGCCGCCGGCCTTGGCCTTGCCTACAAGGCCAAGCCGATCGTCGCCGCAGAGACGCGCGCCCGCATCGAACACACCGACCTCACGGCCGCGCTGTTCTTCCAAGGATACCGGGCCGAGGAAATCGTGCGCTAGCGCGCCCGCACCGACACGAAGCTCACTTCGTCGCCGCCCCAGACCTGCAACAGCACCGGCTTGCTCGCGCGCTTCGCAGCCTCGGCCGCAGCGATGGCCTGCTCGGGCGATGACACCGGCTGGAAGTTCACTTCGGT
>DATBNA010000288.1:0-3111 GCA_036554545.1 Hyphomonadaceae bacterium | reverse complement strand
CAACCGGCGGGTCCTCAGCTGGATGCAGAAGACCTTCACCGACGCCGGCGGGAAGCTTCCGAGCGACCGTCGCTGGCGCATCGAGCATTCGCAGATCCTGCATGTCAAAGACATTCCGCGCTTCAAAAGGCTTGGGATCATCGCCTCGATGCAGCCAAGCCATGCGATCGGCGATCTCTACTTCGCGCCTGCGCGCCTCGGACAGGAGCGGCTTGCCGGCGCCTATGCCTGGCGCGCGCTGATCGACGCAGGCGCTGTCGTCGCCGGCGGATCGGATGCGCCGGTGGAGCAGGGCGACCCGCGCATCGAGTTCTACGCCGCCGTCGCGCGCAAGGACCTCAAGGGCCAGTCCGGCGAAGGCTGGCATCCCGAGCAGGCCGTCACCCGCGCCGAGGCGCTGAAGATGTTCACGCTGTGGCCGGCCTATGCGTCCTTCCGCCAGCAGGACCTCGGCACGATCGAGCCGGGCAAGATCGCCGACTTCACCGGCTTCTCCGGCGACATCATGACGATCCCGGAAGCGGAGATTCTCACCGTCCAGCCCGCCATCACGGTGGTGAACGGCGCGGTGGTCTGGCAGCGGGAGGCGGCGCCGGCGCAACCGAGCTAGCGGCCGTCTGCCGTTTGAAGTAATCTTTATGGATCGGGCCAACGCGGACGCCCGGTCGAAGACGGATTTCCGTCCAAGCGCCGCTCAATTCCCGTTTCCGGGAAGGAGCAGGTTATGGACAGAACCAGATCCCAGACATCTTCCACACTTGGCGCAGGCAGCCGTCCACGCCTCGTCCTGATGTGGCGGGGAAACATTCACGCGCCTGAGCAGCCGACAAACCATCCCCAGCGTTTCGGGCCGCTGATGGCGGCGCTGGGAGAGGCGGGTATCGACGTGTCGACGCACGTGTATTTCGACAGCGAGGCCGAAGCCGCTCGCGCCCGCCTTTTGGAGGTCGATGGCGTGATGGTCTGGATCAATCCGCTACAGGACGGACAGAACCGGGCAAGGGTCGATGCACTGCTGCGGGAAGTCGCGGCGAGCGGCGTGTGGGTCAGCGCGCATCCCGATACCATCCTGAAGATGGGCACGAAGGAAGTGATTTATCTGACGCGCGATCTGGGCTGGGGCGCGGATACGGACCTCTATCATTCGTTCGACGATTTCAGCCTGCGTTTTCCGGTGAAGCTCGCCGTCGCGGGCGCGCGCGTCCTCAAGCCGTTGCGCGGCAATGACGGGCAGGGCGTGCTGAAGGTGGAAGCTGCAGGGCCGGGAAAAGTCATCGTGCAGGCGGCGTCCAACGACGAAAGCGAAACGCTGCCGCTTGCGGCCTTAATCGAGCGGATGCGCGGCGCGTTCGCAACCAGCCCCAGGCTCATCGACCAGCCCTTCCAGCGGAACGTCGGGGCAGGGATGGTGCGCTGCTACATGTCGCACAATCGCGTCGTCGGCTTCTCGGAACAGACGCCGCGGCGCGATGAAGGCGCCTTCGGCATGAAATCAACCAAGGCGATGCACGGCGCGGATGCGCCTGCCTTTCAGGACCTTCGACAAAGCATGGAGCAGGACTGGACGCCCGGCCTGCAGCGGCTGCTGGCGCTGGAGACCCACGACCTGCCTGCGCTGTGGGATGCCGACTTCCTCTACCGCGCGCCGGATGATGTGGCGCCATCCCGCTTCGTCCTGTGCGAGATCAATGTCAGTTCGGTCTCGCCGTTTCCGGAAGCAGCCGTACCCGCCATCGCGGCAACAGTTTCACAAGCGCTGAAGCAACGGTGCGGGTAGCCACTCACTCTTCCTTGTGATTCCCGGCCTGATCCACACTGCCGTCGGCGGCGCGATCCCAGTCGACGATGTAGGCCAGCTCGAATTCGCAGCCCGTGGCAAAGGAAGCTTTGCCGGGCCAGGCATAGCGTGAGGCCTGAACATAGTCGGACGCCGAGCGGATAAGCTTCTGCCGCGTCGTGTGCTTCAGGTATTCCGGCGGGCCGGTGTAGCGCACGTTGAACGCCTTGCCCTGCTGGTCCACGTCATAGCTGAGCCGCATGCTGTGAACCGACTGATAGTTCTGCGCGGCCATGAAGAAAAATGGCACTTCATCCGGCACGATGACCCGGGCGCGTTCGGCGACCGTCAGTCCGGCTTCGTCACATGGAACAGTATTGGCGGGAACCGGCGCCGGACCCGAGACGCCGCCAAATTCGACGCCATCGCCGACACAGCCAGCCAGGCACGCTGCCAAAGCTGAGAGAACCGCACCGCGTTTCATGATCCGTCCCCGGGAAAGAATGCCTGCCGCACGCTAGCAGCCTGGCAGGCATTCTCAACCGGTTGCGAACTCGTTCAGCCGCCAACCTTCACCGGCGTTCCTTTGACGCCGCTCTTCGGTTCCCCGACCACGGCGTTCCAGGCGATCTGCTGCAGGATCTTTTCGCGCGCTGCCGAGTTCGGATCGTCCGCCTTGACCAGCGACTTCAAGCCGACCGGGCTTTTGCGATACATCGCCGCGTACCAGACATAAGCGACGAGATTCTGCGTCGTCTGGGTTCCGTGGCCGATGGGGTCGCGGAAAAGTTCGGACTGCTTTGCGATGCCGGGCACATGGCCTGCGAGCACTTCCTTGCGGAGGTTGTAGACGGCGATCGAGGACGGAACGACGTAGGTGATCTGCTTGCCGGCGCGCTTGTCGATGCCTTCGAGCTGCGTGCGCAGACGCACGAGGTAGTTGTCGCCACGCGCTTCCTGTCCGGCGATCCACTTGTCGAGGTCGGCAGTGGTGACGCCATCCCGCTGGTCGTTCTTGAAGTCGCCGCCGCCCGAGCCGCCGACGCTCGGCGTCGTGCCCTTGCCGTCATAGGCCGACCACGAGGCCTGCACCATGATGCGGGCGTTCTTGTTGTGGGCGATGACGAAGTCGCCGAAATTGTCGATGCCCTGTTCGGGCATGGTGGCGTTGGGCGACATGGTGAAGACGTCGACCCTGTCGCCGTTGGCGAGCAGCGCGGCCTTGGCGATGTTCTTGGCTTCGTCGCCGCCGCACTGGTTCCAGTGCTGCATCGGCGTCGAGCCGCCGATCATCTGCACGGCCAGGAACTCCTGACCAGTGAGGCCCGCCTCGT
>DATBNA010000157.1:0-4820 GCA_036554545.1 Hyphomonadaceae bacterium | reverse complement strand
TATCCCTTTGTCGACACGCGGGGCGAGGCGTTCGACTACACCCGGCACATCACCTTCAATGACGATGTCGCCGGCGAGAACATCAAGTTCCTGATCATGGCTGCACAGACCATGGGCGACAAGCGCGTGATGGACCCGCTGAAGCGCGCCATGGACTGCTTCAAGGCGACCCAACAGGCGAAGCCTCAGGCCGCATGGGGCCTGCAGCACGATGTGAAGAGCCTGAAGCCCGTAGGCGCGCGCACCTACGAGCCCGAAGCTTTCGTCACTCACACCACTGCGAACAACATTTCCCAGCTGATGAATTTCTACGAGCTGACCGGCGACAGGTCCTATCTTGAACGCTGCGGCGAGGCGCTGGACTGGCTCGATTCCGTGAAGCTTCCGGGGGGCGTCGCCAACGAGCGACGCTCGCATCCGACCTTCGTCGAGATCGGCACGAACAAGCCGCTTTATGTGCATCGCCGCGGCTCCAACGTCGTCAACGGCGCCTACTACGTGACGGATCAGCTCGAAGGCTCGATCACGCACTATTCGCCGACGCGGCTGGTCCGCACGGAGCAGCTCCGCTCGCGGCTGGCGAAGCTGCAGGCGACATCACCCGAAGACGCTTCGCGCCATTCGCCGATCAAGGCGAGCCAGCCCCTGCCGCGCTATTTCACGCTGCAGAATATCGAGGTCTCCGATCTCAATTCCAATCGCGGCTCGGGCGCGATGGATGCGCCGACGGAAGAGCGCGTCGGAAAAATCATCGCGGACCTGAATGCGGCCGGCTACTGGGCGACGCCGCTCACGGCGACGAGCAATCCCTACACGGGTATGCCGGCGCCGACGCGGCCGCCTGCTGGCGAGCCCTACGCCACGACGCGGGTTGGCGATTCAACGGACACTTCGCCCTACATCACCGACGATCCGCCGACGGGCATTTCGGTCGGGACCTACATCCAGAACATGGCCGTGCTGAGCCAGTATCTGGCTGGCTAGTCAGAGCCCCATCTGCGCGCGGAACTTGCGCCGGAGGAGGTCGATCGGGGCGAGGCCCTGGTCGGACTTGTAGTGCCAGAAGGTCCAGCCATTGCAGGCCGGCGCGTTCTGCACGTGGGCGCCCATGCGGTGGATCGAGCCGGTAGCGTCGCCGTTCGAGATGCTGCCGTCGGCGCGCACGCGCGCGACATGGCGGTTCTGCGGGCAGTAGAGACGATCGCCGGGGCGAACGAGGCCGTGCTCGACCAGTGCGCCGAAGGGTACGCGCGGCTCGGCCTTCTTGCTGGTCTGGACCTCGATGTCCTCGGCGCCGAGCTTGCGGACATTCTCGATGCGGCGAGTGGCGACCTCGATATAGTCCTCATCGCGCTCAAGGCCGATGAAGCGGCGGTCGAGCAGCTTGGCGACGGCCCCGGTCGTGCCGGTGCCGAAGAACGGATCGAGGATCACGTCGCCTGGATTGGTCGTGCCGACGATGATGCGATGGAGCAGGGCTTCGGGCTTCTGCGTCGGATGTGATTTCCTGCCGTCGGCGTTCTTCATGCGCTCGCCGCCCGAGCAGATCGGCAGCGTCCACCAGTCGGAGCGCATCTGCAGGTCGTCGTTCGCCGTTTTCAGCGCGTCGTAGTTGAAGGTGTATTTCTTCTGGTCCTGGCTGCGCGCCGCCCAGATCAGCGTTTCGTGCGCGTTGGCGAGCCGCGTGCCCTTGAAGTTCGGCATCGGGTTCGACTTGTTCCACACGACATCGTTGAGGATCCAGAAGCCGAGGTCCTGGATTGCGGCGCCGACGCGGAAGATGTTGTGATACGAGCCAATCACCCAGATCGCGCCTTCAGGCTTCAGGATGCGGCGCGCGGCCTTGAGCCAGTCGCGGGTGAACTTGTCGTAGGCGGCGAACGAGTCGAACTTGTCCCAGTCGTCGTCGACCGCGTCGACATGGCTGTTGTCGGGCCGCACGAGATCACCGCCCAGCTGCAGGTTGTAGGGCGGGTCGGCGAAGATCAGATCGACTGAGCCGGCGGGCAGGGCGTTCATCGACTCGATGCAGTCGCCGACGATGATCTGGTCGAGCGGCAACGCGGATCTTGATGAGACTTTCGTGGTTCCGGAGGCCGTTTTCGGCTTCCCGGGTTCCTTCTGGGCAGAGTTCTTCTGGGAAGGCTCGATCGTTTTGATCGCCATAACGGACTCTCACGCCACGCCGGAAACGCCGGACTGAAGCGCTGAGAGTCGCCGACCCGAGTAAATAAGCAGTTGAGTCAATGGTTAAGCGCGATTTACCATACTTAGCTGCAAGGCCGCGTAGAGCCACAGAAGGATCGCCCCGAAGATGTTGTCGCGACGATCCTTTGGCCTCGGGACCTTGACGTCGCTGATGGCCGCTGGTTGCGCCACAACTTCCGCTCCGGGGTCGACCGATGGACGCCTTTCGGCTCGCCCGGCTGCGCCGACGTCGCCCGGCAATCGCAGCGGGCTTTTTCGCCTCGAGGGCTGGCCGCGTCCGCTGGTCTTCATTCCGCCAGAGCTCGACGCGATGCGCCCCGCGCCCCTCGTTCTTGTCCTTCACGGCGGCGGAAGCGACGCCGAATGGACACTGAACCGGATGCTGGGCGCAGCACGGGAGGGGGGCGTCGTCCTCCTCGCGCCGCAAGCCGAAAGCTATACCTGGGACGCCGTGCGCGAGGCGCGTGAGCATCGCCGCGAGAATGCGCCGCCACGCTTTGGCGACGATACGGCGCGGGTCGATGCTTCGCTCAAGCTGCTGTTCGACGAGATGCCGGTCGATCCCTCGCGTACGGCGATCGCGGGGTTTTCCGATGGCGCCAGCTATGCGCTGTCGCTCGGCCCGAGGAATGGCGAGCTTTTCTCGCACATCATGGCTTTCTCGCCGGGCGGCGTTGCGCCGTTCGAGGATCCGGCGCGGGCGAAAGTCTTCATCTCCCAGGGCCGGCGCGACCCGGTGCTGCCTTTCGCCAACACTGCCGACGGCATTGTTCCCGGGTTCAGGTCGCGCGGTTTCGATGTGACATTCGAGGCCTTCAACGGCGTGCACGAATTCCGCAGCGAAGAAATAGGCAAGGCGTTCGACTGGTTCCTGGCGCGCTGACATTCACGCCTCGCCGTCGAACAGGCTCATCTGCCCGCTGGCGTCCTTCAGCATGGGCGGGCGGAAGAGGTCGGTCCGCAGCTGGACCTCGATCCTGTTGAGGCCCAGACGCGCTATCGCCTTGTCGAAACGCTGGCGGATCAGCTGGGCGTAGGGGCCATCTCCTTTCTGCCTGATCTGCCAATTCGAGCGGTAGTCCTCGCCGGCATGGCAGGAGCGCAGCAGCGACATCACGCGCTTGGCTCTGTCCGGATAGTGCGTCTCAAGCCACTCGGTGAAGAGGCCGGCGATTTCCAGCGGCAGGCGCAGCAGGACATAGCCTGCCCGCGTGGCGCCCGCGTCGGCCGCTGTCTCCAGGAGTGTTTCCATCTCCGGCTCGTTGAGGGCAGGGATCATCGGCGCTGTCATCGCCGTTACGGGAACGCCGGCGGCGGCAAGCTCGCGCATCGTTTCCAGACGGCGATGTGGGGCAGCGCAGCGCGGCTCCATCGTTCGCGCCAGCCGCTTGTCCAGCGTCGTGTACGACACCGCGACCGACACCAGCCCTTTTGCAGCCATGGGGGCGAGAAGATCGAGGTCGCGCAGGATCAGCGCCGACTTGGTGATGAGGGCAGCCGGATGGTCGTAGCGAGCCAGCACTTCGAGGATGGAGCGTGTGATTTTCAGCTCGCGTTCCAGCGGCTGGTAGATGTCGGTGTCGCCTGCCAGCATGATGCGGCCGGGTTTGTAGGTCTTCTTCGCCAGCTCCCGCTCCAGCAGCGTTGCGGCGCCGGGCTTCACGAAAATCTTGCTCTCGAAGTCGAGCCCTGGAGAGAGGCCGCGATAGGCGTGGTTTGGTCTCGCGAAGCAGTAGATGCAGCCGTGCTCGCACCCCTTGTAGGGGTTGATGGTGCGGTCGAAGGAGATGTCGGGCGAGGTGTTCCAGGTGATGATCGTCTTCGGCCGCTCGACGATTGTTTCTGTCCTTATGGTCTCCGGCTTCTCGTCCTTCTCCCAGCCGTCGTCGAACGGCTCGGCGTACTGCCTCTCGAACCGCCCGGTAGCATTCGAGAGCGCGCCGCGCCCGCGGGCCTGGTCGCGTGTCTCTGACCAGTCGGCGCCGAGCGACCGCGTCTTCCATTTTTCCTGCGCCGGAGGCGGCATCGAAAAGCCTCTATTCACAACGCCAAAGCTAGAAACAATAAGTGAACAATACAAGAACAAATTGTGCTTGCGTCGGCCTCACTTTTTGTATGTTTTGTGGATGGCCTCCCCGAAACGGCCAGGGTCGAAAGACCCGAGGGATGGGGACGCCCGCAAGCCAAGCCCATCCCCAAACAAGAGGCGGCGGACCGAACCAACCGTCCGCCGCCAATTATGTGAAATGCGATGCGATCTACTTCAGATGCGTCGTGAACCAGCGCGCCGCGGCTTCGGATGAAATCTCGAATGGCTTGCCGGAATACATCTCGAAGTGGGTGATGTCGGGGACGACGATGTATTCCTTCGGGCCCTTCGCGTAGTCGATTGCGGCCTTACCGGCGCGGTCATTGTTGATGAGCTCGTCATACTGCGCGACGATTACCATGAAGGGCCGCGCGCCAATGTTCTTCGCCCATTGCAGCGTGTTGTTCTCGCGGTTGGCCTCGAGCATTTCGGAGTCGATCAGCAGCGAACGCGAAT
The DNA here is from genome assembly GCA_036554545.1 of Hyphomonadaceae bacterium. Taxonomy (GTDB): domain Bacteria; phylum Pseudomonadota; class Alphaproteobacteria; order Caulobacterales; family Hyphomonadaceae; genus UBA7672. Next base: position 67 of record DATBNA010000157.1, on the reverse strand, counting down.
AGCCCGTCCACATCTCGGCGCCCTGTCCAGTGCGGGCGCGCTTGATGGCGTCCTGCAGGATCTGGCC
>DATBNA010000151.1:0-3310 GCA_036554545.1 Hyphomonadaceae bacterium | reverse complement strand
TCCTTCGCCAGCGCCATGACGCGCTCGGCCTTGTCCTTCACCGTTCCAAGCTTCTCGTGGAAGACAATGTTGCCGAGCTTCTCGAAGCGGTCTTCGAGCTTCACCTTCCGGTCGTTGTCCCAGAAGAAGCGCGCGTCATTCAGGCGCGCAGACAGCACGCGTGAGTTGCCTTCGGCGATCTTCTGGCCGCCGTCGGCGGCGTCGAGATTGGCGACGACGATGAATTTCGGTGCGAGCTTTGCGTCGGCGCCGCCCTTTTCCGGCGGATAGCGCACCGCGAAGTATTTCTGGTGCGTGCGCATGGAGAGGCGGATCACTTCCGGCGGCAGGTCGAGGAAGGACTTGTCCATGTCGCCGACGATGACCACCGGGAATTCGGCGAGGCCCGCGACTTCCTCCAGCAGGCCGATGTCGTCGACGAGTTCGAGGTTCTGCGCGGCGCAGAGCTGCTTCGCCTCGGTGAGGATGGTTTCCTTGCGCTCCTCGCGGTCGAGGATCACGCGGCCCTTGTTCTTGAGCACGTCGGAGTAGTCGTCAAAGCGGCGCACCTTGAACGGGCCGCGGCCCATGACCCGGTGGCCTTCGGTGATGTTGTCGCTCTTGATGCCATCCACTTCGAACGGGACGACCTCGCCATCGAAGGTGCAGAGGATGCGGCTGATGGGGCGGACCCAGCGCAGGTCTCCGCTCCCCCAGCGCATCGACTTGGGCCAGTGGAAATTGCGGATGATCGAGGGCACGAGGTCGGCGATCAGCGCCGCCGTCTCGCGGCCGGGCTTCTTCACGTGGGCGACGTAGATGCGGCCCTTCTTCGGCACATCGTGCAGGTGGGCTTCGGAGATCGACTTCAATCCTGCTTTCCGGAGGAAGCCGTCGATCGCGGGCTGGGGCGCGCCTTCCTTGGGGCCCTGGATGTCCTCGACCACGTCGGCGGATTTGACCGGCAGGCCTTCGACCACGGCGACGAGGCGGCGGGGGCCGGAGAAGCCCTTGATGCCTTCCGGGATGAGGCCGGCGGCGGTGAAGCCGTCCATCAGGGCCTTCACAAGGTCCTGCTCCGCCTTCGCCTGCATGCGCGCGGGGATTTCTTCCGAGAGAATTTCGAGCAGAAGCTGGGGCATAGGGCCTTGTTCGTAGTCACGGTTTCTGGCGCGGAATTCGCAGCGTCAGTGCAGCGGAACGCGCCGGATGGCAAGGGTTTCGAACGACCTGCCACCGCTCATCCCGGCGAAGGCCGGGACCCAGGACCGCCGGTGAACCTTGCCCGGGATTTGGGCTGCAGCCTCAATTCAGAACCAGCCTTGAAGTTTGCCCTGGGTCCCGGCCTTCGCCGGGATGAGCGGAGCGGTGGGGCGCCCTATTCCGCCCGATGGTCCGGGTCCGGCTGGATTATCGGCGTAAGGTGCAGGTCGAGCGGCTCGAAGCCGGCGAAGGGTTGGGCGGATTCCGCGATGGTGTTGAGCGGAACGTAGTCACACACGCCTTCGAACCTTGCCCACATCGCCTGGACGCGCGGGTTGGCGTGCGCCTCCTCGATGGCGGCGGGCGAGGCCCATTCGAAGATTTCGAGGATCGTGCCGTCGCTCGCGCGCATGATGACCGGCTTGCGGTCGGTGGCGAGGCCTTCGGAGCGCAGGAGGTGGTGATGGTCGCGCACTTCGGCGAGGAGAACATCGGCCTTGCCGGGCTTCGGCCTGTAGGCGGCGATGACGATACGCGGAATGGTCATGTCGGGTTCTCGCCGAACATGGAGCGGAGGCCTTCGGCCTGCTCCGGGTCCATGCGCGGAAGGGAGACGCGCGTGGTGTAGTGGCCAATCAGTTCTTCCCCGCGCAGGAACGCCCAGTCGATCACCTGCCCTTCCGTGAAATCGACGATGGCGCCTTCGCGCAGGTTTCCGAGATACAGAGGATCGACCATCAGCTCCCCAATGAGCTTCTCATCGTCGCGCGCGATGTTCTCGACCCAGACCTCCTCATTGCCCTGCTCGCCGTCGCGGCGGGGCAAGGCGACCTTGAGGGAGAAGTCGTATTCGTCGACGTCCGGCGCCTCGAAATGCTCCCAGAACCAGGCGAGCTTGCCGCGCGCCTCCTCGGTCGCGGCGGCGAGCTCCTTCTGGTAACGCGCATCGTCGCTGTCGCCTGAACAGGCGGCGAGCAGGAGGGCGGCGGCAAGGAGGATGATCCTCATGGGAAGGATTTAGCGGTGGCGAGCACCAAGGGCCAGCCATGCCATCACTTGTGAAACGATCCCCCTGCTCCGCTCATCCCTGCGCAAGCCGCGACATTCTCCTCCCCCGAACGGGGGAGGCGCTGCAGGCACAACGTTTCAACGTTCACAGAATGGGTGGGGGACCGCCCTCTCTGGTGGGCGCGGACAGACCGTCCCCCACCTGATCCCGACCGACGCTCCGCCAGCAAGCGATGCGCCTCCCCCGTTCGGGGGAGGAGAACGGCGGCGCTCCCGGCTTGTCGAAGTCTAGTTGGGCTGAGGCGCAGGTTGCGCGGCCGGCAGCGCGGGCGCCGGGCGCGGGCCGGAGGGGGCGTGCTGGGGCAAGGCGGGGGGCGACCCCGGGATGCCGTCCGGACGGGCCTTGGCGAGCATGGCCTGGTAGGCGGGACGCTGCTCGATCTTTGCTTTCCACGCGTTGATGTTGGGGAACTGGTTCTTGTCGACGATGTTGAGCTGCATCGCGAAGTTGAGCGGGAAGACCATCATGATGTCGGCGGCGGAGAATTCGGCGCCGCCGAACCAGGGATGCTTCGCGAGATAATCCTCCGCGAACTGGACCTCGGCTTCCGAGTCGACCAGCGGCGAACGCGCGGTGGGCGGCTTGATCATCCAGACGCGGTAGTCGGCGATGACACGCGAGGCGAGCGAGCCTTCGGCGTGGTGCATCCAGATCATGTGATTAGCGTAGTCGGCGCTCTCCAGCGGCGGCGTCAGCTTGCCGGGAGCGTAGCGGTTGATGATCGTCTCGATGATGGCGCCGGATTCGGTCATGACCTGATCACCAATAGTCACGGTAGGTGCAACCGGCATGCCGGGATTCACAGCGCGGATCGCTGCCATGGAGGCGCCGATGTCGCCGCGCGTGAACTTGAGCTCGTAAGGCAGGCCGAGTTCTTCCATCAGCCAGACGATCCGCTCGGAACGGCGGCCTTCGATGTGGTAGATGGTGACCGGCGGCATCTCCGCGACTGCAGGCGCAGCGGGCGCCGCCGCGGTGGTCGTCGCCGGCTGGCAGGCGGCGGCGAGAATGGCTGCTGCAATGATCAGGCGTTTCATGGTGCGTTCCTTGCGATTTCGA
>DATBNA010000145.1:0-1815 GCA_036554545.1 Hyphomonadaceae bacterium | reverse complement strand
GGGCGAAGTGAAATCGACCTATGGCACCGGCGGCTTTCTCGTACTGAACACTGGAGCGGAGCTGAAGCGGTCAAAGTCGCGGCTGCTGGGCACGATCGCCTACCAGATCGGCGGCAGGCGGACATACGCGCTTGAGGGGTCGATCCTCTCGGCCGGCTCGACGATCCAGTGGCTGCGCGACGAACTCAAGATCATCCGCAACGGCGCGCATGCAGGCGAACTGGCGGCGTCGGTAGGGGACACCGCAGGCGTTTATCTTGTGCCGGCCTTTGTGGGGCTGGGCGCGCCACACTGGGATTCCGATGCGCGCGGCGCCATCCTCGGCCTGCAGCGCGGTTCGACCATCGCCCACATTGCGCGGGCGGCGCTGGAGAGCACGGCGTTCCAGACTGCGGAGCTGGTGGAAGCGATGGCCAGGGATGGCGTGGCGCCTCAGCGCCTGCGCGTCGATGGCGGCATGACACGCAATGACTGGTTTCTGCAGTTCATGGCCGATGTGCTGGGCATCGAGGTGGTGCGGCCAAAGAATGTCGAGACCACCGTTCTGGGCGCGGCAATTCTTGCGGCGCTTGGATCTGGGGCGTTCAGTTCTCTGGACGAGGCGGCGTCGCTCTGGAAGCTGGACCGCAAGTTCGAGCCCCAGATGAAGCGTGAGGAGCGGGCGTCCCGGCTGGCCGGATGGAAAGAGGCCGTCGGGCGGGTGCTTTCAACGGGCTGACCGGACTGGAATGACAACCCGTTCGGCGCCATTAAGGCGCATGGCTGATCGCATCGAAATGGTGGAAGTCGCGGCGCGCGACGGGCTGCAGAACGAGCCGGGATTCTTTCCGACGGCGGACAAGCTGGAGCTCATCGAGCGGGCGATTGCGGCGGGCTCGAAACGCATCGAGGTAGCGAGCTTTGTCCATCCGACGCGCGTGCCGCAGATGGCGGATGCGGAGGCGGTGTGCGCCGGTCTGCCGAAGCGCGATCCGAGGGATGTCACCTATATCGGGCTGGTGCTGAACAAGCGCGGGGCGCTGCGGGCGCTGGAGACCCAGGTGCATGAGCTGGGCGCGGTGATCTCGGCCAGCGACGGGTTCGGCACGCGCAACCAGGGACGCACGGCGGACGAGACGGTCGAGGATGCGATCGAGATTATCCGGCTGGGCAAGGAGCACGGGCGTACAGCGCAGGCGACCATCTCCGTTGCTTTCGGTTGCCCGTTCGATGGCGAGATCGCGCCGGAGCGTGTGGCGGAGATGGCGCGGAAGGTTGCGGCGGCGGGCCCGCGCGAAATCGCGCTGGGCGATACGATCGGCGTTGCTGTGCCAGCGCAGGTGAAGCGCGTGATCGCGGCGGTTAAGGCTGCCGCGCCGGGCATCCCGATCCGGTTGCATTTTCACGACACGCGGAACACGGCGGTGGCAAACGCCTGGGCGGGCGTCGAGGCAGGAGCGGCCACCCTGGATGCAAGCATCGGCGGGATCGGCGGCTGCCCGTTTGCGCCAAAAGCGACGGGGAATGTCGCGACTGAGGACGTGCAGTACATGCTGCAGCGATCCGGCGTTGAGACAGGGCTGAAGCTGCAGAAGCTGATCGAAACGGCGCAGTGGCTGTCGGACAAGATGGAACGCACGCTTCCTGGTCTGGTCAGCCGTGCGGGTGGTTTTCCGCAATGAACGGACCGCTGGAGGGGTTGCGCGTCATCGAGATGGGCTCGCTGATCGCAGGGCCGTTCTGCGGCCAGCTCATGGGCGACATGGGCGCGGACGTCATCAAGATCGAGGCTCCCGGAGAGGGCGATCCGATGCGCCATTGGGGCCAGGGTCCGAA
>DATBNA010000115.1:0-11656 GCA_036554545.1 Hyphomonadaceae bacterium | reverse complement strand
GGACTACTTGCCGAAGATCGCCTCGGGCGACGTCATTGTCGCGCTGGCGGTCGATGAAGGCCCTCATCACGATCCTTCGCACATCGCGCTGACGGCAAGGAAGTCCGGAAGCGGATACTGGCTCTCCGGCGAGAAGCGATACGTCGTGAATGGCGCCGAGGCGGATCTACTGATCGTCGCAGCGCGCACTGACAAGGGCATCACGTTGTTCCTCGCCTCCAGCTCCGCCAAAGGCGTGACGCGGACTGCGCTCAAGACTCTCGATGCGCATTCGGCGGCGAACATTGTGTTTGCGAATGCTGAAGTTGCCGCCGACGCTGCTCTAGGCGGCGTTGACCAAGGCGCGGCCTTGCTCGATGCCATCCTCGATCGCGCGCGTATCGGGCTTGCAGCAGAGATGCTGGGCGCATCGGACGCAGCATTCGAAATGACTTCGGAATACCTGAAAGTCCGCAAGCAGTTCGGCCAGCTGATCGGTTCGTTCCAGTCGCTGCAGCATCGCGCAGCGATCATGTTCACCGAACTGGAGCTGACGCGTTCGTGTGTCGCGGCTGCCCTGGATGCGCTCGACCGAAACGCCAACAACATCTCGGAACTGGCCTCGCTGGCCAAGGCGCGTGCGGGTGAGACATTGCACCTCGTCTCCAACGAAACCGTGCAGATGCATGGCGGCATCGGCATGACGGACGCCCACGACAGCGGTCTCTACCTGAAACGTGCCCGCGTCCTGGAAGCGCTCTACGGTTCGGAGGCCTTCCACCGCGACCGCTACGCCAGCATCGGCGGCTACTAGGAGCAACGCCAGTCGGCACGCCGGAAGGAGCACCAATGGCCAGCGACTGGAACGCACAGAACAGCGATCCAAAGACCCGCAAGCTGATGCAGGGCTTTCCTCCTCCGCCGGATCTTGTCGTCCGGGGAGACGCGAACCTTTCAGGCGTTTCCTTTCCCAACACGCGCTGGTCCTTCAGTCATCAGCGAGAGATGAAGTCGACCGCCAACGTGCGTCGCGGCGCGGGTGCGGTCTGCGATTTGCCGAAAAGGCTGCGCGACGACATCGATGCAATTCCCTTCACGACGATGGAAGGCGATGCGACGACGTGGGCGAAGTCGATCGATACCATGTTCACCGATGGCGTCGTGATTCTGCATCGCGGCGTCATCGTCTATGAAACCTATCGTGGCGCACTCGAGCCGCACCTGCCGCACATCGCCTTCTCGGTGACGAAATCCTTCGCCGGCCTTGTGGCCGCGATGCTGGCGCACGAAGGCAAGCTCGATCCTGCCGCGCCTGTACCGAGTTTCATACCGGAGCTGTCGGACGGTGCATTCGGCGACGCCACCGTGCGTCACGTCATGGATATGACCGCTGGCGTCCAGTACTCGGAGAACTACACCGATCCCAACGCAGAAGTGCGCACCTACGGGATTGCGGCCGGCTATGGCCCGGCGCCGGCCGGATACACAGGGCCGCGCACCATCTTCGATTTCCTGCGCACGCTCAATAAGCAGGGCCAGCATGGCGAGGCCTTCGCCTACAAGACCTGCAACACGGAAGTTCTCGCCTGGATCATCCAGCGGGTGACCGGCGCGCCGATGGCGCAGCTCCTGTCCGAACGGTTGTGGCAGAAGCTTGGCGTCGAAGAAGACGCCTACATCATTGTCGATCCGGTCGGCGCCGCAGCCTGCGGCGGCGGGCTTAACCTCACGCTTCGCGACCTCGCGCGCTTCGGCGAAATGATGCGCAACGGCGGATCGTTCAACGGCCAGCAGATCGTTCCAAAAGCAGTCGTGGAGGATATCGCTAACGGCGCCAACCGCGATCATTTCGCCAAGGCAAACTATGTCACCCTGCCCGGCTGGAGCTATCGCAATCAGTTCTGGGTGAGCCATGACCGGTTCGGCGCGTATACGGCGCGCGGCATCCACGGACAGGCTTGTTGGATCGCGCCCAAGGCTGAGGTCGTGATCGCCCGCTTCGCCTCGCATCCGCAGGCGGCAAACGGCAACAGCATTCTCGACAAGGTGTCGCTGCCCGCTTACGCGGCGGTAGCCGAACATCTAACGCGATAGAACGAGTGTGGGAGAAACCGGAATGATGATCGACAACCTGTTTTCGCTGAAGGGCCGCGTCGCCCTTGTCACCGGCGGCTCTCGCGGGATCGGCAAGATGATCGCGCAGGGCTTCGTCGAGAGCGGATGCAAGACCTACATTTCCGCCCGCAAGGCTGACGCGTGCGACGCGACGGCTGCCGAGCTGACTGCACTGGGCCATGCGCCGTGCATCTCGCTGCCGCAGGACATCTCGACTGTCGCAGGCGCGAAGATGCTGGCCGAGGAAATCTACAAGCGCGAAGGCAAGCTCGATATTCTCGTCAACAACGCAGGGGCTGCGTGGGGCGCGCCGTTCGAGGAGTTTCCTGAAAGCGGCTGGGACAAGGTTATGAACCTCAACGTGAAGTCGCCTTTCTTCCTTACGCAGGCGCTGCACGCCGCGCTGAAGAAAGCCGGAAGCCCTGACCGGCCGGCGAAGGTGATCAACATCTGCTCGATCGACGGCATTCGCCTCAATCCGTGGGAGACCTATTCCTACCACGCGTCGAAATCGTCGCTTCTCTACCTGACGAAGCGCATGGCTGCGCGGCTGGTGCAGGACAACATCATTGTCACCGCCATCGCGCCTGGCCCGTTTGCATCCGAGATGAACAAGGCGGCGCGCGACCAGGCCGACGCCGTCGCGGCCCGCACGCCGATGCGCCGCATCGGCCGGGACGAGGACATGGCCGGCGCCGCGATCTTCCTTGCCTCCAAGGCCGGCGACTATGTCTGCGGCGACAGCATTGCTGTCGACGGCGGCATCGCCTACGCGTCCTTGCCGAAGGATGGCCCCAGCTAGGCGCAGGCATTGTTACGGAACCAGATAGGTTCCGCCTCTCTGCTGAATTTCCCTTGCCGTGTCGCCGGAACCCGTTCCGGCGAGTCGCCGTTTCCCCATGACGCTGGAAACGGGCCTCGCTTCTGGGGCCGAGGATGGAGGTCATGCAGACCCATATCGACGAGCTTGTTGCGAACCCGAATCGTCACTTCGACCACCCGTCGGAAGTGCTGAGCGAACCGACGCTTACAAAAGACGAGAAGCGCCGGATCCTGGAAAGCTGGAAGCTCGACGCACAGCGTCTGGCGGAAAGCACCGCGGAAAACATGACTGGCGGCGAGGAATCCGACCTGCGTGATGTTTCAAAAACGCTGGTCGAACTCAACGCAATGGAGGAAGCGCCTGTCGTTACACAACCTTCACGCACAAACATGACTGGCGTCGGCACCGCGATGGTCCTCGGCGGCGTGATCGGTGCAGGCGCCGGCCTGCTTATCACGGCAGTGAGCGTGCCTTCGCTCGCTGTTGTCGCACAGGCGACTGTCGCCGGCCTGATCATTGGCGGTGTTGCTGCCGCAGTGCGCAATGCGGTGCGGTCCTGAAGCGGAACCGTCCAGATACGCGGGCGTTAGGCGCCCATAACTAAGGAGATGACCATGAAGCTCGCCCTTGCGACGACTGCGGCTGCGCTTGCCCTAGGGGCGGTCGCTTGCACCCAAACCGGCAATACCGAACGCGGCGCCGTAACTGGCGCCCTCTTGGGCGGCGCTGCCGGCGCCATCATCGGCAACAACACAGGTTCCGGCGACGCCGGCCAGGGCGCCGCCATTGGCGCCGCCACTGGCGCCATCGCTGGCGGCGTCGCCGGCGCTCAATCGGACCGCAACAACCCGCCCGGCGCCTACCAGACCGGCCCGAACGGCGAACAGTTGATCTATGATCGCGAGTATAATCGTTACTATTACGTCGACCGGCGTTCAGGCCGGACGTACTGGGAAAACGGCCAATATCGCGGCTGAACCAAACGATTCCGATTCACGGACTACAAGGGAGCGCCACCTTGGTTGGCGCTCCCTCCATTGTCACTGCAACCACGCCGGAACCTCAGGCCCACATGGTCATTTTGACCAGTGGAGGCGGCAGAGAGCCTATGACCGATATTCACGACAATGACATCGCAGAACAGATCGACAGGGAAGTGGCGTCCAAGGACGGGCTTCTTGCGCTCGTGCTTTGCCTTTCCGCGACAGTGGGGCTCGCTGCGGCAGGCGTAGCGACCTTGCTTGGCGTTATCTGAGGAACACAGGACAAGTTCTCCGCGTTCTTGAGCCAGGCCCAACGGGTCGGGACGCCCATGAAAACCATCGCCCTCTATAATCCGGCCTCAGGCTCCGTCACGGCGGATGGCGGCGAAAAACTGCGCGCTGCGCTTGAAGGAGCCGGCGTTCGTGGCGCTGATTTTGTTGAACTCGATAGATCTGGTTGCGATCAACAACTGAAGCAGCTTGCCAACGCAGACCCGGATCTTCTCGTAGTCTGGGGCGGCGACGGGACATTGCGCTCAGCGCTTACGCTGGCGGGGCAGACGCCAAATCTGCTGCTGCTGCCAGGCGGCACCATGAACCTGCTCACCAAGTCGATCCACGGCGAGAAGACATGGGACGTGATCCTGAAAGAGGTGCTGGCCCGCCCGAGGCGGAAGGTCATTCCGGCAGGCAGGGCGAACGATGAGCATTTCTATTGCGCCATGCTGGCGGGCGCCCCTGCGCGCCTTGCGGAAGCCCGTGAGGCGCTGCGACGCGGCGAGCTGGTGAAGGCGGCGGCTGAGGCGCGGGCCGCACTCGAGACGCTCGGCAATCTCAACCTCGAGGCTCGATATCGCGACGGCTACACCTTCGAGCGATCCAGCCTGCCCCCAACGAGCATCGTAGGGGTGCTGGTTGGACCGGTTGCGCGAGATGCTGAAATGGAAGTCGCCGCCCTGTCGGAGCCGACGCCGGGCGCCGCGCTGAGCGTAATCTGGTCGTCATTCATTTCCGATTGGCGTAGCGCCCCCAACGTGACTGTCGTTCCCGCGCGCTCGCTTGTGATCGAAAGCGGCGATGGAGACATTCCGGTTATCATCGATGGCGAGGCGATGGAGGTCGGCGATGTCGTGCGCGTAAGCTACGTGAAGGAAGCAGCGCAATGCCTGACAGCGGGGTAAAGCGACAGCCCATCCGTCTCCTACATCTCTCGGACGTCCACTTCGGCGCCGAGGACGTGGAAGCCCTGAAGGCGCTCGAAGACTTCGCTTTTCATCTGAAGCCGGACGCCGTTATTATCGCGGGCGACGTCACGCAAAGCGGCAGGCGCCGCGAGTTCGAATCAGCGCGAGCCTGGTTCGACAAGTTGGGCATCCAGCCCATCGTGGCCCCCGGCAACCACGACACGCCGGTGTTCCACCTGCCTGCACGAATGGTTGCGCCGTTCAATCGCTACGCGCGCTATATGGCGGGGCTTGACGCAGTGGGGCGTCTTGTCGAGCTGGGCGGCGGGTTGGTGCGAATTTCAGCGATCAACACGGCGCGCGGAATTCAGGGCCGCATTAACTGGGCTGACGGGGTCATCGGCCTCGAAGAACTCGAGGACGCGCTTGATCGCCTTTCCGACGGGCCGGAAGGCGCATGGCGGCTGCTCATCTGTCACCATCCACTTCTCCAACCAGGACACTCGCAGATAGCGGTCGACACACGGCGCGGGGGCGAAGCGATGCGTCGGTGCGCTGCAGCGCGCGTTGATGCGATCCTCACGGGGCACATCCACGATGCGTTCGCGCACCCCGTCGACGGCGTTCGTCGGCCGATGGTGCAAATGGGGGCAGGCACCTTGTCGACGCGCCTGCGCGCCACACGGCCCAGCTTCTGCGTCATCTCCATCGACGGCGAACATCTCGTGCAGGAGATCGTCACCATCGACCGCAACGGTCTCGAGATCCGCCGCAACTACGACTCGCTGGAACTCGAGGGCGGAACTCTGGCGCAGCAGGCCCGTTGATGATCCGGAAGTTTGTCTGTCGTCTTACGTATTGCCAAGAGGTAATCATGCTGAGCTGGACGCTGGTATTTCTGGTTATCGCCATCATTGCAGCGGTGCTGGGCTTCGGCGGTATTGCAGCGTCAGCTGCAGGCATCGCCAAGATATTGTTCTTCATCTTCCTCGTCCTCTTCGTCATCTCCGCGGTGATGGGTGCGACGAGGCGAGGCGTATAACACAGCTGAATGCGATAGCGTGCGGCCTGGCCTCCAGCCGGGCCGCATTTATTTGGCGGCGACGGGTGTGATGGCTGCTGGGGGCTCGTCAGATGCACGCGTGTGTCGACTGCGCGAGATCCGCACGCGCACCAGCCGCCCGCCGGTCAGGGATTTTCCTTCCTCGAACTGACCGTGCACCTGGCGCGCAAATGCGGACATCAGCGTGCCACCGATACCCTGCCCTGCAGCCGTTTGCGCCTCTTCGCCGCCAATGCCGTCGTCTTCCACTGTGAGCACTGTTTCGTTCGCACCGACCTTGTAGCTGACCATCACTCGACCGCCGCGCACGCCGCGGCCCATCGGGAAGGCGTGCTTCACAGCATTGGTCACAGCCTCTGCAGTGAATAGCGCCAGCGGCACTGCCGTGTCGGCGTCGATCAGGTCGTCGTCGACATCGCTCTCGATGCGGATCTTCTGGTCCTCCGCGCCGAGCGCCTGATCGAGGTGCGTCGCCAGCTCGCTGAAAAAACTCTTCACTTCAACCGACCGGATGTCAGTGTGCTCGTAGAGCGAGCGGTGGATCAGCGACAGGGCATTGATGCGCGCGCGCGCGTCGTCGAGCACAGCCAAGGCGGACGGATCCTTTACCTTGCGGCTTTGCAGGCTGAGCAGTGAGTTGATGATCTGGAGATTGTTCTTCACGCGGTGATGGATCTCCTTCATCGCCGCGTCTCGCGCCTCAATGGCGGACTCGAGGCGCATTGTGCGATCACGCACGCTAATCGCCATTTCCTCCATCGTGTCGGCGAGCTCGTTGATCTCACCCGGCGCCGCGCGCTTGGCCCGTAGTGGCTGGACCGACAGTTTGCCGCTCGCATAAAGACCGGCGATACGGCGCAGATAATCGAGCCAGCGCAGCACCAGGCGGTCCGTCGCCAGCCAGGCAGTCAGCAGCGCCAGCAACCATGCCAGCAGCGGCAGCGCGAAATTGCCAAACGCGCTAACATTCTCGAGGGCGATGGGTGCGAGCCGCGGCGCGGACAGCATGGCGTAGAATGGGCTGGGCGACTCCGCGGTCCCGCTCATCAGCGGTACGATGGCTAGCTGACGCTCTTCCCCCGTCTTGCTGCGCGCAACGAAGAAGCCCGACTCCCGGTTCTCCATCTGCGTGATGATTTCGGGACTGAGCCTGTCAAAGTGACTGCTGGCGAAGACGTGGCCGGTGCGGTCCAGGACCGCCATTTCGCTGGCTTCCGGAAGACCAGCGCGGTCGAGGCGATACACAAGCGAGTCGACTGGCACGCCCAGCACAAAGGCGCCGGCGAACGACCCATCCGGGTTCGAGCGCCGCTTTGCGGAGGCGATCATCCACTCCTTGGCGAGCGGGCCAAAGTAAGCGGTCGACTGGATAAAGGCGGCTTTGGTCGACTTCAAGTCGCGGAACCATTCCCTGTCCGCGCTCGATGTTCCCTGCGCGCCTTCTATGGTCGTGCAGAGCACCTCCCCGTTCGCATCGACAACGCCCAGCGCACTGTACTGCGGCAGGTCGTCGATGAGCTTGTTGAGCTGCGGCGAGCAGGGGTCGCCAGCGAGCAATGTGTCGATGACGTTTAGCAGAGCCGGCGCTGCAGAGAGGACGCTCTCTGCCCGGTCGGCTGCTTCCTCGGCGATCAGCGACATCATCTCGCGCCGACGCTGGGTTTCGCGCTCGATGTCGCTGGACCAGCGAAGGCCACCAATGACGAGCACAGGCGATAGAGCGACCGCGAAGATCAGCAGCAGCAGGATACGTAGTGAGAGCTTGCGGGTGCCCCCGCCGTCAGTCGTCCCCTCGCGAGCGGGCGCCGCCTCCTGCGAGGGCCGCGGCCTGCTCGAGAATGTCGTCGAAAGCTTTTTCAGCAGGGATGTCGTGGTCGGCATTCGAATGTCTCGGTCCCGCTTCCGACAGCAGTGTCTCCAGCGCCCGACGCGCACGGCTTACCCGGCTCTTGATCGTCCCGACCGCACATTGGCAGACCTGAGCCGCCTCTTCATAGGCCATCCCGCCCGCGCCGACCAGAATCAGCGCTTCACGCTGGTCGTCCGGCAGTTTGGCCAGCGCCGCCCGTAGCTCAAGCAGATCCAATGGGGCCGTCGGGTCGTCGTTGGCGAGAAGCGTGTTCTCGGCCATTTCGACATCGAGAGGAGCCGTCCGCCAGCTCCGGCGCTTCTCGGAATAAAACTGGTTGCGCAGGATCATGAAGGTCCAGGCCTTGATGCTTGTGCCTGGCTCGAACGAGTCCCGGGCCTTCCACGCCTTGGCTAGCGCCTCCTGTGCCAGATCGTCGGCCTGGCTGGGATCGTTGCACAAACTCCGCGCGAACGCCCTCAAGTGAGGGATGGCGGCGACGAGCTCCTGCTTGAAGGTCTCTTCGTTGTCCACGACCGCCGCGTGTTTGGGTTTTTCTTTGTTTTCCACCATCACCGGGACCGCCGCTTACGGTTCTGTCTTCACGGTGCGCCCTGCAGGCGCCGCCTCGACTGGCTCCGTCCCGTTGACCCCTGCCCCCTCAGCGCTTTTTTTTTGAGATGGCGGATCGCGTTCGTCCGCCTGTTCCAGGAACGACAAGAACTCGTCGGGAACGCTTTCGTTCACGACATCATCGTACATTTGCCGCAGCCGACGGCCGATCGCGTCCTGACGGCGGCGGGCAACCCGAGCGTCCACTGATTTGGCGCCCGCATCGCCGGAGTGATTTTTTCCCATCTGTCGGTACAACTTTGTTGCTGCTGCGCAGAATACCCCGCTTCAGGCCCAAAACGCCCTTTGCGTATGATGGTTCCGCAAGAATGCTAAAAAACGTGGAACCCGAGTTCCATGAAGGCGTTTTGAGCGGGAGCAGGGACCTATTGTTTTCGATATTTGGCGGGAGATTTCATGAGCCTCGTTGAGCAGCTTGGCCCTCATTTGCCGTACCTTCGCCGGTACGCCCGGGCCCTCACAGGTACACAGAAAAGCGGTGATTCCTATGTAAAAGCCGCTCTTCAGGCGTTGGCCGCCGGGGAAGCCGAGCTTGAGCAGCTCCCACCCCGGGTGGCGCTCTACAAGCTGTTCCAGGTCATCTGGAGCCAGACCGGCGCGAAGCTGGAAACCGCGCCGGAGCATAGCGATGCGGTTGCCCAGCGGGTGATGCGCATCCCGCCCCGTCACCGGCAGGCCTTCCTGCTGACCGCGCTTGAGAATTTCACCATCGATGAAGCCGCCCAGATCCTCGACGACAATCCGGAAGGCATCCGGGCCCTGATCTCTCGCGCCCAGCGGGACATCGAGGCGGAACTGGCCACGGAGGTCCTTATCATCGAGGACGAACCGGTTATCGCAGCGGATATCGAAGCGCTGGTGCTTGACCTCGGCCATACGGTCACGGCTGTGGCGACCACGCGGTCGGAGGCGGTCTCGGCCGTGCGCCAGCGCCGACCGGGCATCGTGCTGGCCGACATCCAGCTGGCCGACGGGTCTTCGGGCATCGATGCGGTCAACGACATCCTCAAGGGGATCGACGTGCCGGTGATCTTCATCACAGCCTTCCCCGAACGGTTACTGACTGGTGAGAAGCCCGAGCCGGCCTTCCTGATCACCAAACCCTTCCAGCCGGAAACCGTGAAGGCGGCGATCGGGCAGGCGCTCTTCTTCCACATCGAGCGGCCCATCGCGGCCTGAAAATTTCCCCAGCCGGGAATCGTTAACCAGTTCGGAACGCTCACGTAACGAGCGCGTTGAGTCGTCGGTGAATGGGGCCGATGACGATGAAACTCGCTCGGAATTGCATCACGGTAGCTGGAACTCTCGCGCTGATTCTGGCGGCGCCTTCGGGCGCGTTCGCGCAGTCTGCCAAGACCCCGTCCGCGATGTCGAAGCCGGCCGCCAGCAGCGCGGCGGCTGCGAGCTGGATGTGCGTGTCGCGGGCCAATGTTGAAATTGCGCCGGTGTCGTTTGACACGGCAGGCGAGCCTGCGACCTGGGTTGTGGTTCACAGGATCGATGGCGAGGTTGTTGCGGCGGAACGTGTGAGCGCGGTGGAGGTGCAGAAGCTGCGGCGGTTGCCCTGCGGAACGCCGGACAGCGATCTGGGCGGCGTAGCAAGAGTGGGCTGAGTTTTGGGTGAAAGGTGAATGCAAGGCGGCCCGTCGGCTTCAGCTGACGGGCCGCTTCTTTTCTAGATCGAGAAGGCAGGCGTCAGGGGCGGCGTGAGGCGCGAGGGCGGCGGTGGGGCGGCCGGCGCATCTTCCGACTTGCGGATGACGACGTTGATCTGGTTGGGACCGGCTACGGGCTCGCCCGGCTCCGGCGCGCGGGCGGCGATGCGAATCCGGCCGGCGGGAAGGCCGCGGCCGATGAGATCGCGGGCTACCTTGTTGAGGCGCTCCAGCGCCACGGTGACGGCGCGGTCGCCGTCGGCCTGCGGATCGATGTGGGCGATGAGATCAATGGTGTCGGCCTCGCAGCGCGTGGCTGTGTCGCCGATTCGGACAAGGAGAGCCAGGGCTTCCGGAGAGCCGTTGACGTCGCCCGAGGCAAAGTAAATCGAGACAGGCGCACGCGGGCAGGAAGCCTCCGACGCCGCTTTCTGGGCTGTTGCGCTTACAGGCAGCAGGAAAACTCCTGCCACGGCAACCACAAGCCCGATTCCACGCAACATGGTAAACACGCCCGCCGTCGTCTCCTGCGCCTCTACATGCACAATGCGCGCCGGAGACTGGCGCCGCACCCGATGGTTATCGGGAGCGGCGGTCTCACTGGTTGCAATCAGTTCTTGGCGTCTTCGGCCGCATCCTCCACCGCCGCGCCGGCGGCTTGCGTGTCTTCGCCGATGCCTTCGACCGTGTTGCAGGCCGCAGCGGCCGCAGCGAGGAGGAAGGCCATAGCCGCAAAGGTGATCTTCATTGAATATCTCCACTGGTCCCGTCGGCCCGATGCCGACCGGAGGCTCAACGTCCACGTGGATCGGCTCGTTCCCTGATCTACAGCAAATCGCGCGAGCGCCGGCGCGCGACACGGGAAATGGTTCCATCCTGTCGGTAGCCCGATCGGTTCCTGTCAACCTCCGCCGCCTCGTCGAGTGGACGACCAGGCGGACAACGAGGTTCTAACCCGTCCGTAATTCGGAGGAAGTGGGGTGGATTCCCATCGGGGGAACGCCGGACCTGCCGACGCGTTGGGACAGCGGGGGGAATGTGAAGGAGGTGCGCCATGCTTGGATGGGCGCTTGTTTTTTTTGTCCTTGCGCTTGTCGCCGCCGCTTTCGGATTTGGCGGGTTGGCCGGTGTCGCCGCGTCGATCGCACAGATCCTGTTCGTCATCTTCCTCGCCCTCACCATTCTCGCGTTCGTCGTACGCGCCGTTCAGGGCAGATCGGTTCTATAGCGATCTGTCGTGAACGGTACGATGGGAGGCCGGCACAATGCCGGCCTCTTTCGTTTCGCGGCGATGTAACGATTACAACTGCACGCGCGATTACAATTACAATTACAATTACACCGTCCTCCGGCTCCCGCCGACGAAGGCTGC
>DATBNA010000109.1:0-3735 GCA_036554545.1 Hyphomonadaceae bacterium | reverse complement strand
GCCGGGCGATGACTATGGCATGATGCGCGAGGTGATGCGGCGCAGGTTCTCGCGGCTGAAGAAGGAGTGGGAGGAGCTGAACGCGGCGGGTGCTTTGCCTCCCTCGGCGAAGCCGGAGGAGGTGGATCGCGAACCGCAGGTCCGCGAGACGGAGGGGGCTCTCTCCACGAGTCCCGCCGTCGAAGCAACCCCCTCCGTCTCGGCGCTGCGCGCCGATCGTCAAGGCTCCGCATTGATCCCACCAGTCCTTCGGACTGAGGGAGGCAAACGGCCGCCGACATGGCCTGATCTTGTCCTTATCGATGGCGGGATTGGACAGCTCGGCGCGGTGCGCGAGACGGTGGAGGCGCTGGGCTACCAGCCCGGCGAACTGAACCTTGTGGCCATCGCCAAGGGACCGGACCGCAATGCAGGCCGCGAACAGTTCTTCCGCCCGAACCGTGCACCTTTCCAGCTGCCGCCGAACGATCCGGCGCTCTATTACCTGCAGCGCCTGCGCGACGAGGCGCACCGCTGGGCGATCGGCACGCACCGGGCGAAGCGCGCGGCCTCCAATTTCGGGCAGAACCCGCTGGATGAAATTCCCGGCGTCGGGCAGCGGCGCAAGAAGGCCCTGCTCCACCGTTTCGGGTCGGCCAAGGGCGTGAGCCGGGCGACGCCAGAGGATCTGGCCACGGTTGAAGGCGTCAACGAAGCGCTGGCGCGACGGATCTACGATTTCTTCCACGGGGGATGAAGGGTGGCGGACCCATTCGGTCTCGATCGCCGTGTGGTGGAGCTGGTTCCGCACGATCCGGATTGGGCGGTGCGGGCGGCGGCTGAATCCGCGCGGCTTGCAGAGGCGATCGGTGAGACGCTGGTCCGTATCGAGCATGTTGGATCGACATCGATACCCGGCATTGTCGCCAAGCCGACCATCGACCTGATGCCGATTGTGCAGCGCCTTGACGAGCTGGATGCGCGGCGGCTGCAGGTGGAGGCGCTTGGCTATGTCTGGCGAGGCGAGTTCGGCATTTCCGGGCGGCGCTACTGCGTCCGGGAGGAACAGCGCAAGCGACTGTTCCATGTGCATTGCCATCAGGAGGGACATCCGGAGATCGCCCGTACGCTTGTCTTCCGCGACTATCTGCGCGCCCATGCCGAGGAGGCGCGCGACT
This sequence comes from Hyphomonadaceae bacterium, assembly GCA_036554545.1. Taxonomy (GTDB): domain Bacteria; phylum Pseudomonadota; class Alphaproteobacteria; order Caulobacterales; family Hyphomonadaceae; genus UBA7672. Next base: position 2,578 of record DATBNA010000109.1, on the reverse strand, counting down.
ATGAGGCGCTGAAGCGTGTCGCGGCAGCAAAGCACCCGAGTGACACGCTGGCCTACAGCAACGCAAAATCGGCCTGGATCAGGGCCTGCATCGAACGGGCGGCAGAATGGGCGAAGGCGTGCTAGATGACAGTCCCGCCATATTCAGGGCCCATTCATGGGGCATCCGGCATTCGAGGCCTGATTCAATGTTTCCGGAGCGCCTGATGCTTCGTACTTCGTTTGCCCTCGCGGCCGCCGCCCTGCTCGCGACGACGGCGTCGGCGCAGGAGACGCAGAGCCGGCGAGGCCTTCTGTCCAACGCGGCTTCGGGCGTCGTGCTGTCGACGGCGCAGTATGGCGCAAACATCATATCCGGGACGCTGGAGTCGGCGCTGAAGCGGTCTCGCGATGCGGCGCGGGCGGACTCGAAGCCGATCCCCGACGAGATCCGCGAGGCGCTGATGCCGTTCTATCCATCAGAGCTCCTGGAGAATGTGCGTTATTCCATTGGCGATACGACGCCGGGCGGCGTTGCGGGCTTTGCGATCCGGAACGGGAATGCTGCGGCGGTGACGCTGATCGACACGGTGGTGTTCAGCTCGGAGACGCACCTGCGCAACCTCGCTCTCTGGGCGCATGAGCTGCATCACGTGGAGCAGTACAAGGACTGGGGTATTGGCGGGTTTGCCTCGCGCTATGCCTTCAACTGGCAGGATGTGGAGGCGGAAGCGACGTCGCGGGCCCATTCCTTCGTCGCCTGGTACAAGGAGCGGACGGGCCAGAACTAGAGCCCTACCGCGAGCCTTTTCACCGCCGTCGATTTGAACCATTCTCCCCGCCGTTCCGGGAGTTAACATGCGCAATACGGTTCGTCTTGCCTTTGCCGGCTCAATGCTCGCATTGGGCTCGAGCTGCACGCTCGGCCCCTCGCCCGATGAATCGGCGGCGCTGCCTGTGCCCGCCATGGGTTCGGCGCAGGAATTCCGCGTGATGCTGGCCACGGGGACAGAGCCAAAGACAGGGCGGCTGATCGTGGTCGCGGCGCCGGTTGCGTCGGTGCGTCTGGCCGATCCGCTGCCGCATCCCGCCGGACTGAACCCCGGTGCGCCGAGTTTTGTCGCGGCGCAAGAGCTTTCGTTTGTCGGGCCGACACAGGATGTACGCGTCGATGCGGACATGCTGGCCTTCCCGCGCCCGTTCTCGCGCATCGAGCCGGGCGAATACTGGGTGCAGGCGCGGCTCGATGTGAACCACAACGCGGCGTATCGCTTCCTCGATCCGGACAACGACTATGTGTCGACGCCGGTGAAGATGACGCTGCCATCGCGCGAGTCGGTGCGGCTTACGCTGAAACGCGAGCAGGAAGTGGTGCGAGCCGGATCGGCGCCGACGGCTGCTCCGGCGGCGACGCCTCGGGCTGCCTCGCCGGATGCTGAGGCAGACGCCGCCATCAGGCCAATCGATGTCCTGAGCCCGTCGCTGACCGCCTTCTGGGGCCGGCCGACGCGCATACGCGGCATCGTGCTGCTGCCGCCGGGCTATGACGCGACGCGCGACACCTACCCGGCCGTCTATCGCACGGAAGGCTTCGGCGGATCGCTGAACAGCCTGACGGCGCAGGCGCGGCGGCACTACAACCTGATGAAGACGGAAGAAACGCCGCCGATGATCCGCGTCTTCCTCGACCATTCGTCGCCGTGGGGAACGCACGAGTTCGCGGACTCGGTGAACAACGGACCGTGGGGCAAGGCGCTGACGGAAGAACTGATCCCGCACCTCGAGGGCCGCTATCGCATGGACAAGGAGCCGTCAGGACGGTTCACGACCGGGCATTCCTCCGGAGGCTGGTTCGCGATCTGGCAACAGGTCCGCTATCCGAACGTGTTCGGCGGAACGTGGGCGCGCGCGCCGGATCCGGTCGACTTCCGCTCCTTCACCGGCATCAACATCTATGGTCGCGATGCGAACGCCTACACGCGGCCCGACGGCGCCGCGCAGTACCTGGTGCGCGATGCGAGCGGCAAGGATACCGTGTCGTTCAAGGACTATGCGCAGCGCGAGAACGTGCTGGGCGATTATGGCGGGCAGATCGACTCGTTCGACTGGGTGTTCTCGCCACGTGGGGCAGACGGGCGGCCGCAGCCGCTGTTCGACCGCGCGACCGGCAAAGTCGATGCCGAAGTGGCGCGCTACTGGCGTGAGAACTATGACATCACCGCCATCATCCGGCGCGACTGGGAAAAGCTGAAGCCGCTGCTTGACGGCAAGATCCGCGTGATCATGGGGACAATGGACACGTTCCATCTCGACGAATCCGCCAAGCTGCTGGACCTCGAGCTGCAGGTGCTGGGCGCAGATGCCGACTTCTTCTGGATGGAGGGCCGCACGCACGGCAACCTTGACCGTATCGAGGAGGACCCCAACGGGCTTGAGAAGAAGATCGCGTGGGAGATGTGGGCGGTGGCCCGCCCTGACTCGCCGCGCAAGCCCAAGCCCGCGGCGGCGCCGGCGGCGACACCTGCAGCATCGGCGCCGGCGGAATAGCATGCGCGAAGCGATCATCGATCCCGGCCAGCGGATCATCGATCCGCATCACC
>DATBNA010000060.1:0-6588 GCA_036554545.1 Hyphomonadaceae bacterium | reverse complement strand
GGATCTCGTCCTCATACCGGGCAATTCGCCGCCGGAAGGCGCGGAGGTGATCTGGTATCAGGGCAGGAACGGCAAGAAGGTGCGGCTTCTCTACGCGCCGGAGCCCAAGGCCAACAACGTCAAGACACGCGGCCTCGCCATCGTTTGCCCGGGCCGGAGCGAGTTCATCGAAAAGTATTTCGAAGTCGGTCGCGACCTGCAGGCGCGGGGGTTCGCGGTCGCGATCTTCGACTGGCCGGGGCAGGGGCTTTCAGAACGGCAGCACAAGAACCCCGCCGCCGGGCACATCCGGTCCTACGGCGTCTATGTCGACGCCCTGATCCGTGGTCTCGAAAAGATCGCCGACCGCGCGCCGAAGAAATGGGTCGTCGTGGCGCACTCGATGGGCGCGGCCATCGCCCTGGAAGCGATGCGGACGCGCAAGCTCAACGTCTCCGCCGCGGCCTTTTCGGCGCCGATGTGGGGGATACCGATCTGGTTCTTCCAGCGCTGGTATGCGCGGCTGGCGCGCTTCTGCGGCTTCGGCGGCATGATGGCGCGCCCGCCCGGTCCGCCCGAGACGTTCGAGAACAACCAGCTCACGCATGACGAGCCGCGCTGGCGCATCTATCGCGATCTCATCGAGGCCGAGCCGAAGCTGGCGGTTGGCGAGCCCACCGTCGCCTGGATCGTCGCCTCCCTGAACGTGCTGCGCGAAATATTCGAGCCGTCGTCGCTCGATCACATCCGCAATCTGCCTGTGCTGATCGCCATCGCGACCGAAGAGACCATTGTGAAGAAGTCAGCGCAGCGCAAACTCGCGCGCCGCTTCAAGGAAGGCAAAGTTCTCACCGTCCAGGGTTCGGGCCACGAAATCCTCATGGAGACGGACGAACGCCGCGCCGAATTCTGGAAGGCGTTCGAGGACATGTGCAGGCGCGCGAGAATCTAGCGACTTCACGCTGGGGGAAGCAGCAACTCCGTCGGGTTCCCGGAACCCATCTCCTCCACGGGGCGTTCTCCGCCCGACCCAAGGAGAGAGCACCCATGGCCACCGAAGTTCGTGAAAGCAATCACGGTTTCCTGTATTTCATCGTTGGCGCACTGATCGTCGGCGTCATCATACTGGGCTTCCTGTTCTACAACGGAAATCTCGGCGGCCAGTCCTCGACTGACGCCGCGGTTGAACGGAGCGCAGACGCCATCGGCGATGCGGCCGACCGCATCGGCGACAGCGCTGAAGACGCCGCGCGCAACGCCGCCCCGCCCAGCAACCCGCCGGGCGGCTGATCAGAACTTTTCGGGATCAAGTCCGAGGGCCTCAGCGAGGGTGCGTATGGCCGTGCTCTCCTGGGGCTCAAGCTTGTTGTCAGCGACCACCGCTGCCTGGCCAGCACGCATGACGGTCGCCTTGTCCGCCGGGCTGAAGACCTCCGTGCGGATCACCACCAGCGGGCCGCCGAAACTGGGCGACTTTTTCACGTCCTTGACCGCCTGCTTCCAGGCGGCCCGGACATCCGCCTGCGCCACTGACTTCATTGCCGCATCGCCAGCCACGAAGCGTGCGAAGCGATGCTCTTCGGCGGGGCTCAGCTTTCCGTCGGCAAACGACACCATCGCAAAGGCGCGCGCGCAGGCGTCGAGCAGGGTGGAGATGGCCATGCGTCCTCCTATTCGAATTCGGGCTCGGCCGGGAAGATGTCCGGCATGTCGGACGAAACCTTGTTGGGGAAGTGCGCGTCGCGCTTCTGCATGAAACTCTCGACGCCTTCCTTCACATCGGCCGAAGCGCCGCGCGTCTGAATGCCGCGGCTGTCGATGCGGTGGGCGTACATCGGATGTGGCGCCCCCAGCATGGTCCACACCATTCGCCGGCTTACGGCGACCGCGACCGGCGCCGCCTTCTCGGTCAGCTTGCGCGCAAATTCCATCGCCGCAGGCATAAGATCGTCCGGCGCGTGCAGCGACTGGACGAGGCCCTTGTCCTTTGCTTCCTGCGCATCGAACACGCGGCCGGAATAGATCCATTCGAGCGCCGTCGGCACGCCGACCAGACGCGGCAGGAACCAGCTTGAACACGCCTCCGGCACGATGCCCCGCCGGGCGAACACAAAACCATAGCGCGCGGACATGGACGCAAGTCGGAAATCCATCGCCAGCTGCATGGTCGCTCCGACGCCGACGGCTGCGCCGTTGCAGGCTGCGATCACCGGCTTGAGGCTGTTGAAGATACGCAGAGTCACGCGTCCGCCGCCGTCGCGCCGCACGCCGTTGATGATCTCTTCCCGGCTGTTGTCGCGCTTGTTGTAGTTGAACGTATCGCCGCCTGCGACGCCGAGCTCGGCGCCGGCGCAGAACGCCTTGCCTGACCCTGTGACAATCACCGCGCCAATGTTGTCGTCGGCATCGGTTGCGTCGAACAGCCTGATCATCTCGGTCATGACCAGCGGATTGAACGTGTTCATCTTCTCGGGCCGGTTGAACGTCACGACAGCGACGCCCTTGTCGATCTCGAGCTTGAACTGCGTGAAGTCGGTCATGATGCGGCTTTCGTTGATGTTCAGAGTGCGGAGCGGCGCAGCGATACGAGCGCCTCGTCGAGGATCTTGCGGTTGGCGGCCGCTGCTATCTGTCCCCCAAGCTTCGCAGGCTCGCCCCGCCAGTCGGTCACCACGCCGCCGGCGCCTTCGATCACGGGGATCAGCGCCGCAACGTCGTGCGACTTCAGGCCTGTCTCTGTGATCATGTCGATCGTTCCTGCCGCCAGCCGCGCATAGCCGTAGGCGTCGAGCCCATAGCGCGCCAGCCGCGCTGTTGCGCGCAGGTGCTCGAAGGCGCCGCGCTCAGGCGCTGTGAGGATAAAGGGATCGGTCGTCGACAGGATGGCCTGCGTCAGCGATGCGCAATTCCGCGTCTTCAGCCGCGTGCGCGCGCCGCGGCAATCGAGCCAGGCTTCATCGCCGACGCCGACATAGCGCTCGTCCAGCCAGCCCTGGTCGATGATGCCGAGGATCGCCTTGCCGCCCTGTTCGAGGCCGATGAGAGTTGTCCAGGAGGGCAGGCCTGCAATGAAGGCGCGGGTGCCATCGACCGGGTCGAGATGCCAGACAAGGCCGCTGGTTCCCGACTTCGACCCGTATTCCTCGCCCTCGATAGCGTCCTGTGGACGGTCCTTATCGAGGATCTCGCGAATCGCCCGCTCGGCGGCGCGATCGGCTTCGGTCACAGGATCGTAGCCGCTGGCGGCCTTGTTATCGGCGCAGTCCGCGGCGTTGGTCCGGAAATGGGGAAGGGCGGCGGCGCGGGCAGCGTCCGCCAGTTTCAATGCCAGAGGCAGAAGAGATCGGGCCAGTTTCGACTGAGAAGGGGCGGTGTCGGCCATGGCCGGACCTTTGCCCTTCGAGCCCGGCGCCGGCAAGACCGGGGGTCCGCAACCACGCTGATCGCCCGGCCGGAATCATCCAGGCCGGGCGTCATGCGTAGGGGGCTGGTTCTCAGCTTACGAGGCGACCGCGTCGGTCGAGTCGCCTTCGAGGGCTTTCGCGAGGTCGAGGAGACGGCGGCGCGGACGTTCCGACAGCCTGTAGTAGGCGCGGACCAGTTCCAGCGTTTCCTTCTGCGAGAGGATGTCGCCGTTCAGGCGGTCGGCCGAATCATTGGCCGGAGCCTGCTTTCCGTCGGCCGCGAGGCCGTCGAAGAAATAGTTGATGTTGACATTGAGGGCGGTCGACAGGCTGAACAGCCGGCTCGCCGTGATGCGGTTGGCCCCGCACTCGTATTTCTGGATCTGCTGGAAACGAACTCCAACCTGACCCGCCAGATCTTGCTGGGTGAGACCCAGAAGGCGCCGGCGGCGGCGCAGCCGCTTGCCGACATAGATATCCACGTCCGTGGCCATAACTCTTACTCCCGCTACGCTGGCCACACGTCCCAAACGTGGACCGTCGTGCGGGAACTCAGCAAGGCGAATGCCACTCGCCTGTGAAACTTGTTCTTATTGATATGGTTAGCGTCTTGTGCACTGCAGCAGACACCGGTGCCTAAAGAGCGGCCAGCGGGTGCCACCGAGTCCGGCAAAATGTGACGTTTTATGGGATTACTGCGGAATTTCGCCGCACCTGCGAGATTGGGGGTTGAGATTTTTGCGGTGCAGCGTAAATAAAAGCCGTGGCTCTTCGGAGCCTGCCCTTATGGGCGTTTCCTCCCTAAAACTTTGGCCGCGTCGGTATCCGACGCGGCCTTTCTCTTTGTATTTTCGGCATTTAGTCCAACTTCGGCGCGGGTATACGCGCAGATTTCCGTTGCGATCTCGCTGAAGTGCCGCCGCATGGCGAGGAATCCGTCATGGGGCTCGACCCGGCTCTCATCCAGATAGAGCCGCCGGCGCACTTCAATTTGCAGGGCGTGCCTGCCGAGGCTTGGAGTTCCGTGAGCCAGGGTGGCGAAACCGCCAGCGTACGGAGTGTTCCGCGCCGTGGTGTAGCCGCGAGCCCGGAAGAGCGCCTCGACATGGTCCGCCAGGCCCGGACTGCAGGCCGCTCCGAATCTGTCCCCGATAACTACGTCTGGAGATCGAGCGGAACTCTCCGTCTCGGCTGGCATGGAATGGCAGTCGATCAGCCAAGCCTGCCCGAACATGGCCTGCGCCCGCTTCAGCAGCGCCTCCAGCGCCCGGTGATAGGGCCTGTAGATCTGGTCCAACCGGGCCTCGGCCTCCCTGCGGGTGAGCTTCCGGTTGTAAATGGCCGCCCCGTTGAAGGCGAGGCGAGGGATGCATCCGAGGCCGGCTTCAACCCGCGGCGATCGCTGGGCGAACCAGCCCGGAGAGGGATCCTCGAACATCAGAGGATCCATTTCGGACTCGGCACGATTGAGGTCGACGCAAGCCCTTGCCACCAGCCCACAAATTACCGGGGCGCCGGACATGTGAACATCGCTGAGCAAGCGGTCGACATAGGCGTCCTCGATCCGGCGCAGGTCCGCCATCGAGGCGGTGCAGGCTTCCAGAAACCCCTTGGGATAGAGCCTGCCGGAATGGGGGGAGGCGAACACGGCCGGGGAAACCACCGAAACCGGCTCATCGATCGTGAATGAAAACCCCGTGCGCTCTGAAAAGGCGCGGGTCTGGGGGTCGGTCGACCCAGGATCGCAGAAGAGCATCAGGCCGGGAAACATTGCACCCATATTTTCGGACGCTGCGTTTGGGTCAAGCGCATGCCTTCACACCTGCTTTACCACGAAGCCTCACAAATCGTAGCGTGCTAACCGCTGGGTTGAAGTTCCGGGACACCCCATGGCCAAGATTCTTCTCGCAGAGGACGACGACAGCCTGCGCGGCTTTCTCGTCGGCGCGTTGAAGCGCGCGGGTCACAGCGTGAAGGATTTCGACGAAGGCCGCACCGCGCTCAAGGCGCTCGAGCGGGAAGTGTTCGACCTCCTCTTGACCGATATCGTGATGCCTGGCCTCGATGGCATCGAACTCGCCCGCCGCGGCGCCGAGCTCGACCCCGCAATGAAGATCGTCTTCATCACCGGCTTTGCCGGCGTCGCCCTGTCCTCGGGCGGCCCCGCGCCCGCCGGCGCCAAGGTCCTCTCGAAGCCTTTCCACCTCCGCGAACTCGTCGACGAAGTCGAACGCGTGATGGCGGCCTAGGACCGCGCTCTCACTTCATTCTGGATTGCTGGCTTGCCAAGCCGCAGCGCGAGGCGCGCAGGCTGGTGGGCGGTACAAGGATCGAACTTGTGACCCCTACCATGTCAAGGTAGTGCTCTACCGCTGAGCTAACCGCCCTATTCCAGACCTTCTGGCCAGCCATGGCCGTCGCCCGAAGGCGAGGGGGCACCTAATGCCCCGCCCGGCCAGCCCCGTCAAGTAAACCACAACTGCGGCTTCTGGTGCGTTTTCAGCGCCATCGCATCGCCACCATTTTTTCCGGCAGGCGCGGGCCCACGGACTGTGAACCGGGCCGGCGGGACTCAGCGCGAGGCTTTCATGTCAGGACCGTCCAACATGTCGCGCACCGGGTGCGTCCTGACTTTCGGCGATCGTTGTTTGAACCGCTCCGGCGGCGCCGGCGACCAAATCAGCATTGAGGGCGCGCAGATCGTGCGCGCCTCTGACGCCGAGGAGTTCGCCCATGCGCTTGCCGGTCATTGCCGCCGCCACGACCACCACGATGTTGCTGCTGGGGACAGGCCACGCCAGCGCCCAGACTCCCGAACATCGTTTCTACGTCTCGGTTCATGCCGGACAGGATGTTCAGGACGACGAACAGATTCGCGGCGCCAACGCCGCCGGTCTCCCACGCAACAACGATCTCACTTTCGCAGACGGTCGCGTCTATGCGCTCGCGCTGGGCGTCAATGCTTTCGAGGGCGACTGGGGCCGTGTCCGCTTCGATGCTGAGCTGTCTCAGCGCGAAGCGGACGTTGAAACGATTGCGCTCAACGGCGTCCGGCACACGATCCGGCAGGGCTCGCACGTCCGGATGACCGCGGCGATGCTGAACGCCTGGTATGACACGCCACTCTACTTCGATCATCTGCGCTTCTACGCCGGCGTAGGCGCAGGCATCGCCAATATCGACCACCAGGTACGCTACCAGATCA
>DATBNA010000055.1:0-2375 GCA_036554545.1 Hyphomonadaceae bacterium | reverse complement strand
ACCGGCCTGGCGCGTCAACGGATGCCTAAGAAGCGGCCTCTCGAAAAAAGTTGAAACCCGTGTCCAGATGGGCCGGCTCCGCGCGTCAATGTGCCGGCGACGCATGACGCGCGCTCGAAGCCTGGGAGACGGACATGCAATACCTGCTCATGATCTATGGGGAAGAAGGCGCCTGGAACAAGCTGCCCGAGAAGGTGCAGATGGAAGGCCTCTCCCAGTACATGGCCTACGGCGAGGCCCTGCGGAAAGCCGGCAAGCTAGTCAATTCCAACCGGTTGCGCGACGTAGCCGATGCGACGCGCGTGACCGTCGTTGACGGCAAGACCAAGGTGCAGGACGGCCCCTACGCCGACACCAAGGAACAGCTTGGCGGCTATTACCTGATCGAGGCGAAGGACCTCGACGAGGCGATCTCGTGGGCGGCGCGCTGCCCCGGCGCTTCACACGGCATCGTCGAAGTGCGGCCCGTCTGGGAAATGTAGGTGATGCACGGGGAAGGCGGCGCAGCCGAGACAGCGGAGACTGTCGCCCGCCGGAGCTATGGCAAGCTCGTCGCCTTCCTCGCCGCCCGCACGCGCGATGTCGCCGCCGCTGAAGATGCGCTGGCCGATGCCTTCGCGGCGGCGATGACCGAATGGCCGCGAACCGGGCCGCCGGACAATCCCGAAGCCTGGTTGATGACAGTGGCGAAGCGGAAGCTGATCGACGCCGGCCGCCGTCGAAAGACGGGCGCAGCGGCGGCGGCGCAGGTTCAACTGATGCAGGAGGAACTCGGCGCTGTGGCGCAGACGGACATTCCCGATCAGCGGCTCGCCCTGATGTTCGCGTGTGCGCATCCGGCCATCGAGGAAAGCGTGCGGGCCCCGCTGATCCTGCAGACTGTGATGGGACTGAATGCGGAGACGATTGCCTCTGCATTCCTGACCTCACCGGCGGCGATGTCGAAACGACTGGTGCGGGCCAAGGAGAAGATCCGCTCGGCCGGGGTACCGTTCGGCGTGCCTGGACGTGACGACCTGCCGGAGCGGCTCTCGGCCGTGCTCGATGCGATCTATGCTGCGTTCACCGAGGGGTGGACCGATCCAGGCGGAACCGACGCCGCGCGGCGCGACCTCACCGCCGAAACGCTCTTCTTGGCGCGGCTCGCCACAGAGCTGATGCCCGACGAGCCCGAAGCCCTGAGCCTCGCAGCTCTGATGTTCCACGCCGAGGCCCGCCGCCCTGCGCGGCGCAACGCATCCGGTGACTTCATTCCACTTGCTGAGCAGGACACGGCGCTGTGGAACCACCGCCTCATCGCCGAGGCCGACGCGCTCATTTGCCGGGCCGGAATGAAAGACACGCTAGGCCGCTATGAGCTTGAGGCTGCGCTGCAGTCCGCTCACGCGCACCGGCGCCTGACAGGTCGCAACAACTGGGCGGAGATCGTGGCGCTTTACGATGCGCTGCAGGCGCTCGTGCTGTCGCCTGTCGTGGCCATAAACCGCGCGCTTGCCATAGCAGAAGTGAAAGGACCAGGCGCCGCACTCGACGCCATGCCGAATCCGGAGGCCGACGAGCGCCTCTCCAGCTACCAGCCCTACTGGGCTGCGCGTGCAGAACTGCTTTCGCGCCGGGGCGCGCCGATGGAGGCAAGCGAAGCCTATGACATGGCCATCGGGCTTGAGCGCGACATGGCCGTGCGGCGCTTCCTGATGAAGCGGAAGGCGGCCCTGGCGACCTGAGATTGAAATACCCCTGCAGGCTGTCCGGTGACTGGCCCTCGTGAAATGGCGAACCTTATGGTCTATGCTGCGACTAACAACAGAGCAGAGCCAAGGAGACGTTCATGAAGACGACGATACGAACTGGCGCGACTGCGACGCTGCTTGTCGGACTGCTGGCCGCCTGCACATCGGCGGACACGACAGCCGGAGCGCCGGCGAACACGAACCAGGCAAGCATCGAAAGCTCCTGCATCAATCCTACCGAGATCATCCGGCAGGAGATCGTCAGCGATCAGGAAATCCGGTTCGAGCTTCGCAACGGGGAAGTCTGGGTCAACCGTCTCCCGCGCGTCTGCCCGGGCCTGCGGTCACAGCAGGGTTTTTCGTGGGATGTACGCGGCACGCTTGTCTGTTCCAATCAACAACGGATCACGGTCAAAGACGAAGGCACGCCGTGCATGCTTGGCGCGTTCGCACGCCTTCCGTCGGAGCCGGGCTAACCTGTCCGCATCAGTTCCTGCGCCGCCGCCAGATGCGCATGGTCGAAACGCCACTCACCCAGTATGATATGGCGAGTCTGGCCGAGGAGGCTGTGGACGAGACGGAAGCTGCTCGCCGTCCATGTCACCGGTTCGATTGCGTGCTCAGCCACTTCCGCGCTGTCGTAGA
>DATBNA010000032.1:0-6884 GCA_036554545.1 Hyphomonadaceae bacterium | reverse complement strand
TGACGGTGTCTTGGAAACTTCCGAAGGACTGAGGAAGGTTGCTTGGGTCCGGCTTGCGCCGGGCTAGCGGGAAAATAGAGCATTTTGGTTTGGCGATCCGGCGAGCTTGAAGGGATAGCTTCAACTCGCCGGGCGACAGTCTCGGGGAAACCCGAATGAGGAGAAGACGGTTATGAAAACGGCGTATCTTGGAGAGGGTCCTTCGCGGCGGGGATCTCCTGTAAAGTTCCTGCTTGCCGCGATGGCGATGGCGATGTTGCCGATCGGGGCCGCTGTGGCCCAGCCGGCGACCCCGCCGACGGAAGCGACCCCTCCGACGTTGGACGCCCCGCCGGTGCTTGAAGAAGCGCCTGTCGTTGCTCCGGAAGCCCCGCCGGCCCCGGCTGAGGCGGCCGTTTCGGAAGACGAAGCTCAGGAAAGCTTCGAAGACGCCTTTACGCTCGGCGGTATTTGGGAAGCCGGCGACTGGGTCGCCCGCGGCACCCTGATCGTCATGATCCTGATGTTCGCCGGCACGGTCTACATCGCCGCCACGAAGTTCGTCGACCAGACGATCCTCATCGGCCAGGCCAAGAAAATCCCAGCCTTCTGGGACGCCAACACGCTGGACGAGGGCCTCGACGTACTCGGCCGCAACAGCGCCTTCCGCAACATCGCCGAAGGGGCAATCGCCCAGGCCAACTCGGCCCAGGCCGGTCTCGGCGCCCGCATCGGCCGCTCCGACCGCATGTCGCACCAGGTCGGCATCGAGCTCGAGCGGGTGAACTCCCGCCTGCAGGCCGGCATGGCCTTCCTGGCGACCGTCGGCGCGATCTGCCCGTTCGTCGGTCTGTTCGGCACGGTGTGGGGTATCGTGAACGCCCTGATCCGCATCGGTACGTCGGGCGACCCGTCGATCGAGAAGGTCGCCGGCCCCGTCGGTGAAGCGCTGATCATGACCGCCATCGGCCTGTTCGTCGCCGTTCCCGCGGTCATCCTGTACAACCTGCTCGGCCGCCGGAACAAGAACATCTCCGACGCCGCACGCCACTTCGCGTTCGACGTCGACAAGCTGATGGCCTCGTCGGCGAAAGCCTAATAGGGCAAGTCCCTTAGGAGAGCCCTATGTCAAGCGAATCCAACGCCGGGATTCAGTTGGTCGAGGAGGAAGAGTCCGCTCTTAACTCCTCGATCAACACCACCCCGCTCGTCGACATCATGCTCGTGATGCTGATCATCTTCCTGATCACTGTCCCGGTCGCTGTCGGCCTCGTCGAGGTGGAGCTCCCGGAAGAACGCAACCTGGTTGTTCAGACACGGCCCGAGAACGTGAACATCGCGGTCACGCCCGACGGCACTGTCTATATCAATACAAGGCGCGTGAGCGAAGAAACGCTCGCCAGCGAACTCTCGACCGCGGCCCGCATGGTGCCGCAGCCGGAAGTTCACATCCGCGGCGATCTCGCGACCGAATACTACCACGTCGGTCGGGTGGTCGAAGCGGCCCAACGTGCGGGCATCATGCGCATCGGGTTCATTACGAGGGCGCCGCCGCAAGGCTATCGCCAGTAGGCGCTCAAGTACGCCCGCTAGGGCGAAGGAGTTTGTACCATGGCAATGGCAGTCGGCAGTACGGCGGAAGGCGAACCGCTTTCCGAGATCAACACCACGCCGCTTATCGACGTGATGCTCGTGCTGCTCATCATGCTCATCGTGACGCTGCCGCCGCAGCGCCATGCCGTTAAGCTGGATACCCCTACACCGCCGCCGCCGGATGCGCCGCCGCCGCCGGAAGACAACCCCGATCCGGTCCGCCTCTTCGTGGACTTCGACGGGTCGATCTTCTGGAACGGGGCCGTCATCGATGATGCGTCACTACAGCGCGACCTCGCGATCGAGGCCCAGCGCGAGAAGCAGCCCGAGATCCACATCGAACCGCACCGCCTCGCAAAATACGGCGTTGTGGCCCACGTGATGGCCTCGGCCCAGCGTGAAGGCCTGACAAAACTGGGTGTGATCGGGGGAACTTGATCTCGATCTCGCCTTATTTGATTGGACTAATTCCAGGCGGCGTCCCCTCATCAAACCGGGGGACGCCGTTCTCACAGCAGCCCTAGCTGCAGTACCTGAGTTGAGGGCCGTCGCTGGCCCTCTATATCGGACGAACGATTAGGTGGAGGTAGACGACATGCAGACGTTCGGCAAAACCCTGCGCAGCAGCGCGTCCGCGATCGGGCTGGGCCTGCTGACCGCATTCGGTCTCGCCAGCGTAGTTGCCGTTTCGGCGCCGGCCGCAGTCGCGCAGGTCAAGGCCAAGAAGGAGTTCGTGGAGAACTTCGATGCAGCCAACGCCGCGCTGCAGGGCAAGCAGTTCCAGGTCGCCATCGACAGGGCAAACGCTGCGCAGCCGCATGCGGCCGACAACGCGCAGAAGTGCTATCTCGACCAGATCCGGACGGCTGCCTTTTTCGCGCTCCAGAAACATGCCGACGTGATCAAGTCCGGCGAGTCGGCGATCTCGCTCGGCTGCATCCAGGGCCCTCAGCTTGTGAACTACAAAAAGATGCTAGCGGGGGCTTACGCCGAAACCGGCAACGAGGCCAAGGCGGTCGAACTCACCAAAGAGATCGTCGATGCAAATGGCGGCGATTCGACCCAGTACGCTTTTCTCGCCAGGCGCGACCTCGACGCCAAGAACTATGGGGGCGCCGCCAGCTACGCGCAGAAAGCGATTGAGCAGCTTCAGAAGGAAGGCAAGCCGCCAAACGCGACCTACTACAACATCCTGCTGAACGCCCAGAGCCAGGGCGGAAACATGGACCAGTACTACGCCACGCTCGAGCGGGTTGCTCCGATCCTGAACAAGCCAGACTACTGGCGGCCGCTCATCATGCGCACGAAGAACGAATCGAAGTACCGGAAAGACGACGCGCTGCTCGACGTCTATCGCACGCTTGAAGCCGCCGGAGTGAAGCTCACCACCGAAGAGCAGCTTGACATGGGCGAACTCGCGCTGAATCGCGGCATGGCCGTCGAATCCGAGCGCGTCCTGTCGCCGCTGATGCAGGCGGGCGTCACGGGCGCTGACGCCGATCGATCGAAGCGTCTCTTCACCAAGGCGCAGCAGGATGCCAAGGCGGACAAGGCGGGCGGGCTCGAACAGTCGGAAAAGGACGCCGCCACGAAGCCCACGGGCGAGGTCTACGCGGTCACCGGCGAGTCCTACATGAGCGCCGGCAATTACGCGAAGGCGATCGAACTGATGAAGAAGGGCCTTGAGAAGGGCCAGATCGAGCCGGGCGATGAACAGCTCATCAAGCTGCGTCTCGGCATGGCCCAGTTCAAGGCTGGCCAGAAGGACGAAGCCCGCAAGACCTGGGGCGAGATCAACGGCGACAACGGCTCTGCCTGGCTCGCCAAGATCTGGACGTCCCTCTCGAAGGTCTGAGGCTCTCGGAATTCGTTGAAAGGCCTGGCTGGCGACGGCCGGGCCTTTTGCTTTCGTGTCGGCGCGCTATTCAGCCGAAAGACCGGGCGTCTTGGCGACAGGCCCTCGCGGCCCAAGATCGAGGCGCATCGGAAGCACGATCAATGGCGCGTCGTGGCCGTGCAGCCGCCGCTGAAGGCTCAGCGCAGTGCCGCCGTGCAGCAGGGTGGAGGCCCAGCCGTGCGGGCGAGTCATGGGCCGCGTCGCTACGAAAACCACATTTGGATAGTCGGCCCGGACTTTCAGGCAGAGCTCTTCCAGCGTCTCCACGGCGTCGGTGGAGAAGCCCGTATAGACCTTGGCCGGCATGCCATGGTCGCGGCTCCACGCGACGATCTGGGCGCAGCGGTCGCCGACCTGCTGCTTCAAGCGCTCCAGCGCCTCGTGGCCGCCATAGGCCTCAGCGTCGACCTCGCCGGCGGAGATGATGATCACGCTGTCGAACTGGCCCCGGAACAGGCGCTGGGCGTGCATCAGGGCGTGAAGTCCCGCCCCGCCGTGGGGTCCAGTGACGATCCCGACCGGCCGCTTCATCCGTGCGCCTTTGGGAATATCTACAGCCGCCGCGGGATCGCGCATCAGCAGGTCTTCGAATGTCCGGTCCATCGAGCGGTCGAAGCGCCGGTAGTGGTCGCGCACCCACCAGCCGCAGGCCGCCAGCATAGCCGTCACCACAACGGCGACCCATGCGCCTTGCGAGAATTTGGCGACAAAGAGCGTGATGAGGATCGAAACCGCGACGACGAGCGCTGCCAGGCCGATCGTGAACTTGACGACCCACCCCGCCATCTTGTCGCGACGGTGAGCAAGATTATAGCGCGTGAGGCCGGTCAGCGAGAGGCTGAACGTCAGGAAGACGTTGATCGAATACAGCACGACGAGGCTGTGCACCTGTCCGCCCGTGAACAGCAGCAGCAGGCCGGCCGCCGTTCCCATGGTGAGCACGCCGTTCTGCGCCACGAGCTTGTTCGAGAGGTGCGCAAACGAGTGGGGCGCCCATTTGTCGATCGCCATCGAGGCGAGCACCGCCGGACCGCCCAGGAAGCCTGACGAAGCCGCCACCAGCAGCAGGGCGGCGGCAAACGTCATGGCGACGCCCAGCACGACCTCGCTCACGACCGGATGGTTCGGGAATAGCAGCTGCAGCGTGTCTTCGAAAACCACAGCATTCAGCGTCTTGCCTGCCTCAAGCTGGGGCAGCCAGACGGTGTAGAGCAGCATGATCCCGCCGGCGACGACGGCCAGCGAAACGGCGATCAGCGCCATCGCTCGGGCGCCAGTCTGCGCTCGAGGAGGCTTCAGGGCGTGGGCGTTGTTCGAAAGCGCCTCGATCCCGGTGTAGGTGCCCGCGCCAGCGGCATAGGCGGTGGCGATAACCGCAACCAGCGCCCAGATGCCGCCGGCGCCGATCACATCCTCGGCCATGACTTCGGCCTCGACAACGCGCTGAACGAGCTCGTCGCTCTTCGCGAAAATGCCGAACGAGATCATGATTACGTGCGTCAGCAGGAAACCGAAGAAGATCGGCGCCAGCACCAGCACGCTCTCGCGTATGCCGCGCAGGTTGAGGAAGAGCAGGAACATCAATCCGCCTGCCAGTGCGAAGGGCTTGTACTGGAGCCATTCGACGGGGGCGAGGCTGAGGAGTGCGTCGGAGGCGGCGGCGACGGAGATGGCGATGGTGAGGGAGTAGTCGACGATGAGGGCGGAGCCGGAGAGGAGGCCGGCGTAGGGGTGAACGAGCCTGGTGGCGGCTTGGTAGCCGCCGCCTCCGTTGGGGAAGAGGGCGATGATCTGGACGTAGGCGAGTGAGATTACGACGACGGTGAGGGCGGTGATCAGGGCGAGCCACAGGACAAGCGGCTGGTGGCCCGAGAGCATCAGGGCCTTGTAGGCCTCCTCCGGGCCGTAGTTGGCCGAGGACAGGCTGTCTGCTCCGACGCCAGCCCATGCCAGCACGGCGACCAGCGCGGCATGCCGCCATGTCTCCCACTTCATGGGATCGCGGAATTTTCTGGAGAACAGCCGTTTCCTGGTTTCGGGCGCCTGCATTACTCAGCCTGATTGCCTTGGGCGGCGGAGCTGGGCTCCGGCGCACGAGCCAAGCCCGGGACGCGTTCCTCGATCAGTTGTCGCAATGGTCATGCCTGGCGAGCGCTTGCGCTTCTGTCCTGTGACGAGGCCGATAGGGCCCCTGCGACGGGCCGGACCATCCTCCCCCGGGTTCGGCCAGTAAACCCCTTTTGCGGCTAAAAAATTACTAGAAATCCATGATGATCTGTGTCTAGCCGTGCGCGAGTCTTTTGGCCTGTCAAACGCGCTTCTGGCGTTTGACAGGATGGGAGACGAACCGCCATACGGGCGCCTCCCAAGAACACGCCAAGACAGATCCAAAGCCTCCTCGCCGCCGTCCATGCTGCAGATCAACGACCTCACATTCCGGATCGAGGGGCGGCCGCTTTTCGAAGGGGCGTCGGCCCAGATTGCAGACGGCTGGAAGGTCGGTCTTGTCGGCCGGAACGGCACGGGCAAGTCGACCCTGCTGCGGATCATACGCGAAGAGATCGCCAAGGGCGATGGCCGAGGCGATGGCTCGATCCGCGTCGGCCGCGGCGAACGGCTGGGTTTCGTTGCGCAGGAAGTCGCGCCGACCGCCGAAAGCCTCCTCGACGTCGTGTTGAAGGCCGATACCGAACGCCACGCCCTGATGCACGAGGCGGAGACCACTGACGATCCGATGCGCATCGGCGAGATCCATGCCCGGCTGGCGGATATAGACGCCTGGTCGGCCGAGGCGAGGGCGGCGGAAATTCTCGTCGGCCTCGGCTTCACCCAGAACGACCTTGCGCGTGCAACCAAGGAATTCTCCGGCGGCTGGCGCATGCGCGCCGCCCTTGGCGGTGTCCTGTTCTCGCGCCCCGAACTCCTGCTGCTCGACGAGCCGACAAACTATCTCGACCTTGAAGGCGCGGCCTGGCTGGAAGTCTACCTGCGCAAATATCCCCACACGGTGGTCGTGGTCAGCCACGATCGCGACCTGCTCAACCGCTCCGTTACTCACATCCTTGCGGTCGAGAACACCAAGCTGGTGCTGCAGGCTGGGGGATACGACACCTACCTCAAGCGCCGCGCCGAACGCACCGCGCACCTGCAGGCCCAGAAGGAAAAGCAGGACGCCCAGCGCGCCCACATGCAGGAGTTCATCGACCGCTTCAAAGCCAAGGCCTCGAAAGCGCGCCAGGCCCAGTCCCGCATGAAGATGCTGGAGAAGATGACCGAGATCACCGTGCCGCTGGCCGAGCGCACGATCCCGTTCAAGTTCTACGAAGCCGAAGAGCTGGCCTCGCCTATTCTCGAACTCGACAAGGCCGACATGGGTTATGCCGCCGGCAAGCCGGTGCTCTCACGCGTCAGCCTG
>DATBNA010000654.1:0-4848 GCA_036554545.1 Hyphomonadaceae bacterium | reverse complement strand
CGAACTTCGGACGCTGCTCGCCGAGGAGGTAGGCCTTCACGGCGGGTCCGTAGACGAGGTCGTTGGGGCGCAGGAAAGAGAAGGTGCGCGCCATGATGCGGTGGTCGAGATAGCCCTTCTTCTGCGCCTCGACCATGATACCGGAAACGAAGCTCTCGTCGATGAAGACCTTGAGCGGGCCGGGGTCCTCGAAGTCGGTCAGCGCGGTGAAGAAGGTGGCCGACCTGGCGGGGCTGGTCTTTTTCGTCTTGCCGAGTTTGGCGAGGGTCAGCGCCAGCGTCGTGCCGCCGATGCAATAGCCGACCAGGTTCACGCCGTCGCCGCCATGCAGCTTGTCGACGTGGTTGAGCGCCGGGAGGATGCCGCGTTCGACATAGCTGTCCATGCCGTAGTCGCGCAGTTCTTCGCGCGGATTCTTCCATGAGACGATGTAGACGGCGATGCCCTGCTCGGTGAGCCATTTCACCAGCGATGACTTGGGCTGCAGGTCGAGGATGTAGAACTTGTTGATCCACGGCGGCACGATCAGCAGCGGCCGGGCATAGACCTTTTCAGTGACAGGCTCGTAGCGGATGAGCTGGAAGAGTTCCGTTTCGTGGACGACGTGGCCTTTGGTGGTCGCGAGGCTCTCGCCGACCTTGAAGGCTTCAGGGTCGGACAGCGTTACGAGAAGGTCGCCCTGGTTGCGCTCGAGGTCCTTCACGAGATTCTCGAGGCCCTCGACCAGCGAGCGGCCATTGGTCTCGACGGCCTTCTTGATGGCGACCGGGTTGGAGGCGAGGAAGTTCGAGGGCGAGAACAGGTCGACGAGCTGATGTGTGAAGAAGTGGATCTGCTCGGAGTGCCTTTTGTCGTCCCCCAGATCGGCCGTCTCGGCGAGGCTTTCGAGATAGGCCGACATGATCTGGTACTGGCGCTTCAGGTAATAGAAGAACGGGTGCTTGCTCCATTCTTCGTCGGCAAAGCGCGAGTCCTTGGCATCGTCGCCCGTCGTCGGCATGCGCGCGGCGCCGGAAAGCATGGCCTGCGTAAGTTCGGCGTAGAGCGCGGTGGTGTGTTGCCAGAACTGGATGTGGGTGTTCAGCGCCTTCATCGGATTGGTCATCCAGCCCTGGGCCTGGCCCATGGCGGCGCGCAGGAAGAAGGGCTGGCCCGGACCTTCGACGCCCGGATTGCGGACCTCGCGGCGGGAGAGGGCGAGGAAGAGACGCTGCAGCAGGAAGTTGATGCGCTGAAAGTTCTGGCTCAGCTCGAACGCGCCGGCGGAGCTGAGACCGTCATTCATTGAAGCGCCTGGAACCTTCTGGTCCGTCATTAGGTAACACCCGCCCGGGGCTGGTCAATTTGCTGGCGCGAATAACGCCTCCAGGCGTTAAGCGCGCGTGCATGATGCGCTCGCCGAACGCTTCCGCGAAGGTCGTTTCGATGATTTCGCTGGCCTGCGACGATTGCGGGCTTCTGGAATCGCCGGGAAGGGGCTAGAGGGTGCGAACCGGGTTTTGCTGCGGCTGCTAACTGGCTCCTTCTGGGCTGTTGGGACCCGGCCCTCTGGAGAGTTCCGGGACGTATGCAGCTTGGCTCCATCGCACGCTGGCTGAAGGGCGATTCCCGCTTCTGGGAAGGCGAGCGCTTCACCGTGGCCGTCGAGGGCCGGGGCGAGCGTGACGTCGTGTTCGTGCACGGGCTGGCGGCTTCGCCCGAGTGCTGGGAAGAGGGGCCGGCGCGGCTGGGGCCCGACCTGCGGCAGCACTTCGTCCACATGCGCGGCTTTTCCGGCCTGCCGCCGACCGGGTTTCGCGAGAGCGGGAATTTCCTGAAGCCGACGGCGGATGCGCTGGCGGCGTACATCCGCGCCAACTGCCGTGGGCCGGCTGCTGTGGTCGGGCATTCGATGGGCGGGATCCTGTCGCTGATCCTCGCACGTGATCATGCGGATGTGGTCGAGCGGTTGATGGTGGTCGATGTGCCGGCGTTCTTCTCGGTGCTGATCAATCCGTTCGCGACGCCGAAGACAGTAGCAAGTCTCGCGGACGCCTCGCGCCGCAACTATCTCGAGAAGAGCAAGACACAGCTTGAGGACGACCTGCGCCGCGCCACCGAGAAACTGGTGGTCGATGGCGGGATGCTGGAGCGCATTGTGCGCTGGGGCATGACATCGGACCGCGCGACCACTGCGGATGTGATGGCTGAGGTGATGGTCACCGACCTGCGTGGCGACCTTCATTTGATCCAGGCGCCGGTGGAGGTTGTCCATGCGTGGGACAAGTCGGGCCACGCCACCAAGGTAGCGCTGGACCAGGTCTATGCCTCCGCCTATCACGGCCTTGCGCGAGGCAGGCGCCTGCGCATCGACCACGCCCGGCACTACGTCATGCTCGACCAGCCGGAGGTGTTCTACAATGCAGTGCGCGACTGGCTGGCGCGGTAGTTTGGGGCTTAAGATCACGCCATGAGCGAACGCGATCCCGACACCATCGAGCTGCGCCGCTATCCCAGCCGCAAGCTCTACAACAAGAATTCGTCGAGCTATGTGCGCCTGCCGGAAGTCGCCGAGATGGTGCGGCGCGGGGCGACGATCCGCGTGGAAGATACCGAGACGGGCGAGGATGTGACGCGGCAGGTTCTGCTGCAGATCATCATGGAGCAGGAGAACCAGCAGTCGGGTTCAATGCTGTCGGCCGACCTGATGATGGACATGATCCGCCTGCACCAGTCGAAGGCCAGCGAGATGATGACCGGGCTGTTCGAGCAGTCGGTGGCGTTCATCCGCTCGCAGCAGGAGCAGTTCGCCAACCAGGTGTCGGCCGGCATGTCCGCCGGGCTGGCGCAGCCGTGGAACGTGTTCGATCCCGCCGCGATGCAGGAGATGCAGCGCGAATACCAGAAGCGGCTGGCAAGTTTCTGGGGCGGGGGGATGCCGCTGCCTGGGATGGCGGCTGCTGCGCCGAAGAAGGCGGCGGCAGAATCTGCCGAGGCGGCCGAGCTGAAGGCGCTGCGGGCACGGCTCGAAGAGCTGGAGAAGAAGGTTGGGAAGAAGTAGGCGATTTCCGCCCCAGGTCCTGGCTTTCGCCGGGATGAGCGGCGGACAACTATCTGGCCGCGATTTCCGACATCATCCCGATGATGCCGTCGCAGGACCAGCCGCCGCGGCGGCCCATGGCGATGCGCAGGAAAGGCGGCGCGCCGGTTTCCGGGTTCACGATCTCGTAGCGGTGGCCGCGGAAGCCAAAGCTGCCGCCATGGGCGAAAACGAGGCGACGGCGTTTAGTTTCGGCTGCAATCTCCTGCTCGAGGGCGTCGTAGGCTTGCGTCGAAGCATCCGGGAGCTGGAAGGCGCAGTAGGGCGCTTCGCCGCCTGTGAGGGCCGGGTGCGAGACCAGGGCGAAGCGCTTGTTGGCGTCAGCGACGGCGCGGGCAAGGCGCGCGTTGTGGTCGAACACGGCGCTCGCGTAGCAGTCGGCGTGCGCAGGATCGAGGAAGAACGGGGCTTCGAGAGCGATCACGTCGACGAGGTTGAGGCCGGCGCCGGTGAGTGTGCGGATGCGGCGGATATCCTCGCAGGGTTTTTTGTCGGTGTTCGCGCGCTGGTAGATGCTGAGGATGCCGGCGTTGGCGAGCTCGAGGCCGGCTTCGAAGAGCTTGAGGCAGGACGTGACGCGCAGGACGATCTGGTCGGCGCCGGGATCGAGAGCGGCGAGATAGCGGTCGACGCCATCCGCGCGACCCTGCAGCGTGGTGTCGAAGATGACGGCGCGGGGCGATGCGCCTGACGCGAGGAGTCTGCCTGTGTCGATCCGGTGGAACTGGCCGTCGCAGCAGACCGGTTCGTCGATCACGACGTCGGCCGAGTGTGCGAAGGCGGCCTGGGTGATGAAGGGCAACAGGCGGACCAGTGACGTCGTTTCGAAGTAGGCGCCGCGATGCATGACGCGCAGCGAGCCGTTGGCGAGATGCTGGCCCAGAGCGAGGAGGGCGGACGTCATCGCCGCCTGGCCGCTGGAGAAGAGGATGTGGTCCTGGCGCCAGTCGGCGGGCGGGGCGGGGAAAAAATCGCGGCAGCGGGTTTCGAGGGATTCCGGCTGGAGGTCGCGTTCGTAGCCGAAGGCGTCGTGGTGGCGGGCGATCTTGCGTGCTTCGCGGGCGGTGGGCGACCGGTAGACGGAGGCGGCCTCGGCGCCTGCGGCGGTGAGCCAGGCGGCGCGGAGGCGACGGGCGAAGGTCTCGGCGGCGAGCTCCGCGTCGGCGGGGTGGGCGGAAGTGGCGAGGTCTGTATCGAATGTCTTCAGCAGGTGCGCGACCGGGCTGGCGATTTCGGGGGCATCCTCGGCCAGGCGCCGGGCGAGGGCGCGCAGGTCCTCGGCTTCCTCGGCGTCGAACAGCTCTTTGGTCAGGAGTAGGGTGGTATCCGCCATCCGCTTAAAACGCGCAGATGGCGGGGCCGGTTCATTTCGTCGCCATGCTCATGGGTTGGGCTTTCCGGGACGATAATCGCGGGTGGCTTCAGCCAGAACCCCTTCCAGCGTCATCGGCGGGCGTTTGAACTGTTCGGCGGCGAACAGCGGCGCCTGGTCGGCATAGTGAGGCGATGAGGCGTCCATCGTCGCCGAGCCGTACTGGTGGATGGTGTCGAGGGTGTAGGTTCCATCCGGCGCCCAGTCGGCGATGACGATGTAGGTGTCGCCGGCGCGACCCTTGCGAAATTTATCCTTTGTCAGGTCGCCGGCGGCGTAGACGGCGCGCAGCGTGTCGGGGCCGCCATCGGTGGGCCAGGATTGCTCGCCGCGGGCGACGCGGCTGACTTCGCCCCATTCGGGGTCGATGCGACCGGTGGCGGCTTTCAGTTGTTCG
>DATBNA010000623.1:0-2392 GCA_036554545.1 Hyphomonadaceae bacterium | reverse complement strand
GACAGCGACAGCAGCTTGTTCAGCGCCCCCCGCTCCTTGAAGGAGGCGGTGAATTGCAGGTTTTCGAACTTGATCCAGACCTGGGCGCCGGTGATTTCGGACAGCGTGCGGGAATAGCGCAGCGGTGTGCGCTCCACATGGCCCTCGATGGCCTTGGCTGCGGCCTCGATGTCCTTGAGCGTAACGGTCACGGGCTAGGGTCCCTTCAGGTCGGGCGCACCTATAGAGGTTTTTCGCGGCGACGCCAGCACGGACGCCCAAAACGACAGCGCCCCGGCTTTTGGAGGCGGGGCGCTGCTATTCTTGGTCCAGACCGGCGGGTTACTGGCCGCCCGACGCCGGCTTGTTGGCCGGGGCCGCAGCCGCCGCGGGAGCGGCTGCCGGCTGCTGGGCGCGGCGCATCTGCTGCATCATCTGCAGCACCTTCTGAAGCTCGACCTGGTCGATGCCGCCGTCCTTGTTGGCGTCCCCCATTTCGAAAGCGCCGGGGGCTGCGGCGAGCTGGGCGAATTGCCCACGCAACTCGGCCTTTTGCAACTTGTCGTCGAGGTTGTCGTCCATCATACCCATCAGGCGGCCCTGGAGCAGCAGCTGGTCATAATTGGTCGGTTTCTCGACGGTCTCGTCGACCCAGCGATAGCGCAGCGACGTGTAGAACATTTCCTCGAACGACTGGTCGCCCCACACGACCTGCTCGTTCGGGTTCGGGTTCGCCGGGTTCCGCTTCGAGTTGTCGTAGATGTAGGTGGCGACGACCTTAGAGCCCGCCTTGATCGGGATCGGCTTGTCGAACTCGTACATGCGCTGCCAGTTGAAGTCGTAGTACGGCACGTTGAGGATCGTCTCGCGCTTGCCGTCCGGCGAGAGGATTTCGAGCTTCGAGTAGGTGCCGCGATAGTGGGCGTGCACGACGGCCGTGTGCAGGATCGCATCCTTCGGGAAGAGGAAGTAGGCGACTTCCTTGTGCGCCTCTTCATTCGGCGGGATGGTGATGAACTGATCGACCAGCGCGTTCTCGCGCATGATCAGGTCAGGCTTCTCTCCGTCCTTGTAGAAGTAGAGGCCGATCTGTTCGGCCGAGACGACTTCCTTGCCGAACGGCGTGTAGTGCATCTGGTAGGCGAACTGGCCGCCTGCCGGGACCCACGAGCCGATGCCTTTCGGGGCCTCGACCGATTCCATGCCGACGGTGTAGCCGCCGACCGAACCGCCCCAGGCTTCCATGCCCTTCTTGGTCTGGCCTTCCGGAATCAGGCCCGAGAGAATGTGGTGCACTGCCTGGCGCTGCGAGACTTTCGCGGTCGCGGCCTTCAGCCATTTGCCTTCGGTGAGCGGGTTTTTGGTTGTCGGGTATTGGTAGTCGACGATGCCCGACGCCGGAACCGTGTACTTCGGAATGTCGACGATGAGGTCCGGCTTGCCGAGCGGCCATTCCGGCGCGACATGCTTCACTTGGGCGAGCTTGTCCTCACCAGTCCCACGCGGAGCCCCGGCTTCAATCCAGTGGACCAGCGTCTTCACCTCGTCCGAGGAGAGCGACTTGTCGTCCTTGAACTTGCCGACATGCGCATCGGCATCCCACGGGGGCATGCGGTCAGTGCGTACCGCCTCGCGGATCATCGGCGCGAAGCCTTTGACCTTCTCATAGCCATCGAACGCGAACGGAGCGATGCCGCCCTGCTGGTGGCACGCGATGCACTTCTCTTCGATCAGCGGCGCGATGGTGTCGGAGTAGGAGATCTTCGCGAACTCCGCCTTCGCTTTCGCGGAGCGAGCCGGGAAGTCGATCTTCGCGCCCTTCACGGCAGCGGAAGCAACCTTCACTTCCTTGCCGGAGACAACGGCGTCGACCGCGTCAGCCGATAGCGGGCCGCGATAGGCGATCTTCCAGGACTTGGGGTCGACCACGAAGGTCTCGCCGACGCGAGTGGCGCCCAGCTGTTCGCCGACGAGCTGGTTGTCATCATGCACGATGCGGGCGGTGATGTTGTTCTTCTGCGCGTCGGCGAGGATGACGTCGCGCGTGTCCTTGGGGTTCGAGTTGACCATCAGGAACTCGACGCCTTTCCCGGCGTACGCGGCCTGGAGCTTCGCCAGCTCCGGAGCAAGCTTGGCGACATCGGCGCTACCGGCGCTGTGCATCACCAGCACCACAGCCGAGGCGTCTTTCATCCGGTAAAGCTCGACGGCTTTCCCGCCGGCTTCCACGAGCCGGAAATTGTCGACCCGTACAGGCGCCGCGACGGCGGTTTCGGCGGCGGCCGTATCGGTGGCGGGGGCCTGGGCGCAGCTGGCGGCGACCGCCAGTACAAGCCCCATCGCGGTGGCGGCAAAGAGTTTGGACATGGCGTTTCCTCGCATGGAGTCCGGGGAGGCGTACTGGATTTCTCAA
>DATBNA010000598.1:0-6462 GCA_036554545.1 Hyphomonadaceae bacterium | reverse complement strand
CGGGCGGCGGCGGATCGGTGAAGTCGCTGGAGCAGAACCCGCGCACCTACATTCCGACGACGCCAGCCTGGGAATGGCTGGTCGCGAACATGCAGCGCGCGCCGGTGGTGTCGCTGGCGCTCGGTCCGTGCGCGGGTCTTGGCGCGGGGCGCGTTGCGGCGAGCCATTTCTCGGTGATGGTGAAAGGGCTGAGCCAGGTGTTCGTCGCCGGACCGCCGGTGGCGAAGGCGATCGGCGAGGATGTCGACAAGGAAGGCCTGGGCGGCTGGGAGATCAACGGCCGCAACGGCGTCGTCGACAATGTGGTCGACAGCGAGGCGGAGGCGTTCGCGACGGCGAGGCGTTTCCTCTCCTACCTTCCCTCCAACTCGGACGAGCTGCCGCCGGTGCAGCCGTCGAACGATGATCCAAAAAGGAAAGAACAGTTCCTCATCGACATCGTGCCGAAGGACGGCAGGACGCCGTACAAGCCGCGGCGCATCATCGAGGCGGTGTGCGACCTCGGCTCCTTCTTCGAGATCGGCGAGCTGTGGGGGCGGCAGGTCGTCACCGGCTTTGCGCGGATCGACGGGCATCCGGTAGCGGTGCTGGCTGGCGATCCCTTCTTCCTTGACGGCGCATGGACGGCGGATGCGTGCGACAAGGTCGTGCGACACTTCGATCTGGCGGACACGTTCCACCTGCCGATCGTGCATTTTGTCGACTGCCCCGGCTTTGCGGTCGGCGCCAAGCACGAGCGCGCCGGCGTCACGCGCAAGGGCGTGCGGGCGATGGCGGCGGTCTACCAGGCGCAGGTGCCGATCCTGCCGGTGGTGATCCGCAAGGCCTACGGGCTGGCAGGCTCGGCGATGTTCAATCCGACGCGCACGCGCTGGCGGTATTGCTGGCCGTCGGGCGATTGGGGCTCTCTGCCGATGGCGGGCGGCATCGAGGCGGCCTACAAGCGCCAGCTCGAAGCGTCGAAGGATCCCGAGGCGGAGCTGAAGGAGCTCTACCGGAAGTTCGAAGCGATGCGCTCGCCTTTCCGTACTGCCGAGGCTTTCATCGCGGAGGAGATCATCGACCCGCGCGACACCCGGCCTCTGGTCGTCGACTTCGTGCACCATGCCTATCGCGTGCTGAAGACCGGACAGCGCAGTTACGGCATGCGGCCCTAGGCAGATGTGAAGTCTAAGGGCGAAGCGCCTAGGCGGCGACCTTCAGCATCCAGTCGCGTGCGACGTCCAGGAGTTCGGCGAAGACTTCGGGGTCCTTGCGACCTGTCTTCGCGGGGACGTGGAAGGAGTGGTCGGCGTCGGCG
Organism: Hyphomonadaceae bacterium; assembly: GCA_036554545.1. Lineage (GTDB taxonomy): Bacteria > Pseudomonadota > Alphaproteobacteria > Caulobacterales > Hyphomonadaceae > UBA7672. The sequence goes on along the minus strand of DATBNA010000598.1, from coordinate 5,162 downwards.
GCAAGGACGAGCTTCGCGCGGGCGCCGAGCTTCTTTACCGTGGGCCTCAGGAGATCGAGTTCGGCCAGCGGATCGCGCGAGCCTGAGAGAAAGAGCATCGGGAGTCTGACGTCGCTGAGATGCTTCGCGCGTTCGACGGCGGGCTTGCCGGCGAGGTGAAGCGGAAAGGCAAAGAAGACAAGGCCGGCGACGCCAGGCAGCGGCTCTTTCGATTGTGCGCCGGAGGTCATGCGGCCGCCGAAGGAGCGGCCGCCGGCAAAGAGGGGAAGGCCTTTGGCGAGCTTGCCTGCTTCCGTCACGGCTGCGCGAACGGCGGCTTCGGCGACTGGCGGCGAGTCGGGACGTTTTCCGCCCTTGTCCATGTAGGGGAAGTTGTAACGCAGAACGGCGATGCCGCGTTCGGCGAGGCCTTCGGCCGTCGCCTGCATGTGCCTGTGAGTCATTCCTGCGCCGGCGCCGTGGGCCAGCACGAGGCAGGCCTTGGCGCCTTTCGGCTTGTCGAGCAGTCCGGAGACAGGGTCTCCGCCGGGGATCCTTATCGTAACCGCCCTGGCGCTCATTGCGCGGGGGCTTCTGTCGTGCCGCGAAGTTCAGGCAGGACCTTGCGAAAGCGAAGCGTCATCCGGTCGCTTTCACCGATCGCCCTGTACGTCTCCGCATCGTAGGTCAGCGCCTCTGGCGTGCCGGGCGCGGGAGCGCGCATGTTGGGCGGCAGCATCCAGACGCCGAGCGGATGATCAGCATTGTCCTTCGGGTTGGCGTTGATTTCGGAAGATTCCTCGAACGTGAAGCCGGCATTCTCGGCGAGCTGCACGACGTAGCTTTCCAGGACATAGCCGGTCGACGCGGTGAGGTCCTGGTCACGCGCCGACGGCAGGCGATGCTCGACCACGCCGAGTACGCCGCCGGGCTTCAGCGCACGATAGGCGTCCGCGAAGATCTTGTCGGCATAGCCGCCAGCCATCCAGTTGTGGACATTGCGGAAGGTCAGCACGACATCAGCGCTTCCTTCGGGCGCGATCCCGGGACTGGATCGCGAGGCGACCGTGATCTCGATCGGTCCGTAGATTTCCGGATGCGCGACAAAGGCGGCCGTATACGCCTCGACATTGGCGCGCGTGCTTTCCGAGGCGGATGGGTCGGGATGCGCGGCATAGAGCCTGCCCCCGCCCTGCTTGAGCCAGGGACCCAGGATGGCGGTGTACCAGCCGCCGCCAGGATAGATCTCCACGACGGTATCGCTCGACTTCACGCCCAAGAAAGTCAGCGTCTCGACCGGGTGGCGCCACCGGTCGCGGGCCTTTTCGGCTTCTATGCGCCAGTCGCCCGCGACAGCCCATTCAAGGCTGCCCACAGGCGGCCCGGCCGGGGCGGCAGGCGCCGCCGCGTCTGTTTTCTCGCCGCAGGCGACAGCCAGCAGGAGGGCAGCGGAAAGTGCGGCGAGAAGACCTGATTTCATTGGTGATTCGGGTCCTTCCCCAGCCTCTGGCCACAACATGAGATTATCCATTGGCGGACGCTTGACCATGGCGGATCGGCTTCCCAACTCCGTGAGCGAGGCGCCGCAATGCGGGCCTCGGGGGCCAAGGCGTGGACCACAAGGTCATGCCGCGACTGGCCCCTGAACTGGAACCCAGGCAGCCCCTGAACCGGGCCGCCGCTGTTGCTTGAGAAGGACAGACATGAGCTCGTTCGACTTTTCCCCCCTTTATCGCACCGTCGTGGGATTTGACCGTTTGGCCAGCCTGATCGACACCGCCACGCGCCTCGACGGCGCACAGGGCTATCCTCCTTACAATATCGAGCAGTCGGCCGACGACGATAACGCCTACGCGATCGAACTTGCGGTCGCCGGCTTCGGCGATGGCGATCTCGATATCGAGGTGAAGGAAGGCCAGCTGGTCATCGTCGGCAAGAAAGAAGGCAGCGACGCCAACCGCAAATTCCTGCACCGCGGCATTGCAGAGCGCGGCTTCATCCGCCGCTTCCAGCTTGCTGATCACGTCGTGGTCTCTGGCGCCAACCTGAAGAACGGCCTGCTTCGCATCGAGCTGAAGCGTGAACTTCCGGAAGCCATGAAGCCGCGGAAGATCTCGATCGGCGAGACGTCCAAGCCGCAGGTGATCGAAGGCCGCAAGAACGTCTCGGCCGCCTAGGACCGGCCACCACCCATCTCCGTCGCGCCTCTGATGCGTGACGGTGTCGACGGCGCGCCTCTCTCCCCCCGGAGGCGCGCCGTTTCGTTTTTGGGCGTCAGAACGGCCAGACGGCTCTTGAGACCATGGCCCAGGACTGCTGCACGAAGCCAGGCCACAGCAGGCAGACCAGCGCCACACCGGTCAGCGCGCCGCCGAGATGCGCGGCGTGACCGATGCCGTCGCGGACGCGGCTGGCGGCGGCCCATGCCGACCAGCCGATGTAGAGAGCGGCGAAGAGGATGAAAGGCATAGGCAGGGCGAAGAAGACATAGATTGTCTGAAGTGGAAAAATGATCGCTGCCGCGCTGGTAACGCCCGAGACGGCGCCCGATGCGCCGAGCGCGCGATAGCTGCCATCGCGATAGTGCTCCATCCACGTCCAGAGCGAGCCCCCCAGCAGCGAAGCGAGATAGACGCCGATATAGGACCACGTGCCGACCGCGTATTCGAGCGCGGGGCCGAGGAAGAACAGCGCCAGCATGTTCATGAAGAGGTGCATCGGGTCCGCATGGATGAACCCCGATGTGATCATGCGATGGTACTCGTGCCGCCGCCGGATCAGCGTCATATCGAAAATCATCGAGTCGACCAGCCGCACATTCTGCCATGCTGCGATCGAGACCAGGATATTGGTCACAAGAAGGGCCAGCGTGGCGGGCGCCTGCAACAGGTCCATGATGCCGGCCTCTCCCGCGCCCCGATAGGATCAGTGTTCCGTGTCGCCGTCGGCAGGCCCGGCGTCGTCGCCGGCAGCATCGTCGCCGGCAGCATCGTCGGCTGCGCCGGCTTCGGAGCCGCCATCAGCATCGCCATCCCCGCCGGCGTCCGCCTCGCCGCCTTCAGCAGCGTCAGATGAACCATCCGGCGCGGTGCGGTCGCCTCCGCGGCCGCGGCGACGGCGGCGGCGCTTGCGGCGGCGTCCTCCCTCGCCTTCTTCGTGCGCCTCCTGCGCCGGCGCTTCGCTTGCGGCGGGCGATACAGCATCTCCATCGCTTTCGACGCTGTCGAAGCCGGGTGTGAGCGCATCGCTGCGTTCGGCGCGCTGGTCCGGTTTCTGGTCGGCGCGCGGCGGACGCAGCAGATAGACGGTCGAGCCGGTCTCGTCGGTGAACGCCTTCAGCGCTTCGATGGTCTGGCCGGTCACGAACTTGCGGCGCAGCTCGCGGAAGGAGCGCGCTGCCGAGCGCAGCGGGGCGAGCCGGAAAGCCTCCTTGCCGAGCGTGACTTCGAACGTCTCATTGCCGGCAAGCGAGTTCTCGAGGTTCTCGGCCGCCCACGGCAGAAATGCGCTGGCCAGGTCCTCGGCGAAGAGCGGCGCTAGCGTTTCCCTGAGATCGTCGAGCGCCTCGAACGGGCCGGAGGGCTGCGGGTCCTGCAGGAACTCGCACCATTTGGCGACGAACTCGCCGTCTTTCTCGATGATCTTGGCCGGCGTCGGATCCTTCATCATCTGGAGGAGCTGGCCGGCGATGGCGAAGTCTGCGATCGACGGGCGTCCGCCGAAGATGAAGAGATGTTTGCGCAGGTGGTCGTCGAGCAGCTTGACGAAGCGCTTGAACGATTTCTCGACGAGGCCGCCGATCTCGCCCTCGATGCCCATCGCCTTCATCTGGCCGAGCATGGTTTCGATCGCAGCATCCTCGGCCGCCTTGCGGTCTCCCGGCGCCTCGCGTGTGTAGTAGTCCTCGATGGCGCGGGCGGCGGCGAGGCGCTGGTCCTTCTTGCGCGTCCAGCGATAGTGGTAGGCCGCCTTGGCGAGCCAGACGTCGGCATACTCTTCCAGCACGCAGGCGAGGAAGGCGGTCGTGGCGTCGGCCGGGGTTGCGCTGGGTTCCGGGCTGTCGGCCTCGAGCGCTTCCATCATCGGCGTCGTGTCGTGAACGGCGAAGCCCGAGGCGGTGACCAGCACGGGCAGCGTCGGGAAACGCGACAGCGTCCTGAGCTCGTCTTCGGTGTCCTGCGTGCGCGGCACCCAGTCGAAGGCGACGGCCTTGTATTTGAGGTAGGACCTCATCTTGGTCGAATAGGCCGAGGTTTCAGCCCCGAACAGGCGATAGGTCATCACTGTCTCCGGAAAGCGCGCGGAACCTACGCGGGAAGCCATGCGGCTTCAACCGCGTTTGCGTTGCCGGGGATAACGGGTTAACGGGGCGCCGGCCGGCAGATATCCCCTGCTTCGCGAAGCTTCTGGAAGGACAAATCGCCCCATGCGCGTGCTTCACGTGATGGCCGGCGCCAAGGAAGGCGGGGCCGAGAACATCATGCTCGAGTCTGTCCTGGCGCTGGCGCAGGCAGGGGTCGAGCAGGCCGTGGTGACGCGCCCTGACAATGAGTTCCGCATCAGGAAGTTCCGCGACGCTGGCATCCGTGTCGAGACCGCAGGCTTCAGCCGGCTATGGCCTTTCCCGACCCATGCGGCCATCGCGAAGGTGATGAAGGAATTCAAGCCGGACGTGGCGGAATACTGGATGGGGCGCGCCGGACAGTTCGCGCCGGCCTCGTTCAGGTCGAAGTCGATCGGCTGGTATGGCGGCTATTACAAGCTGGCGCGGTTTGCGAACTGCGAGTGGCATGTGGGGCTGACCAGGGACCTGCTGCGGCACATCCGCGAACAGGGCGTGGCGGAGAACCGCTCGGCAATCATCCACACCTATGCGGACTTCGAGGGCGTGCCGCCGGCCGATCGCGCAGCGCTGAACACGCCGGCCGATGCGCCGGTCGCGCTGGCGCTGGCGCGGCTGCACGTGAAGAAGGGGCTCGACACGCTTCTGGATGCGACAGCGAAAGTGCCGGGCCTCCATGTCTGGATCGCAGGCGAAGGGCCGATCGAGGCGGAGCTCAAGGCGCAGTGCACGAAGCTGGGGCTGGACGCTCGAGTCCGCTTCCTTGGCTGGCGCAATGACCGCGGCGCGCTGCTGGCGGCCTGCACGTTCGTAGCCTTCCCTTCCCGCTATGAGCCCTTTG
>DATBNA010000591.1:0-2787 GCA_036554545.1 Hyphomonadaceae bacterium | reverse complement strand
CCAGCGCAATTCCCGCAACGACGCCGACCACCATGAACAGGCCCAGCATCCCGCCGGCCATGCTCCTCCGCGTCGTCGCGCCCTTGTGCGTTCCCGTCATTGGACAAGGTATAGGCCGGGGAAGGGTCTTGCGAAACGGCCCGGCCAGCGCATCATCCGGCAAAGCAGAACTGTGGGGAAACGCATGCCTTACGCCGCCGACCACATGAGCGGACGCATCATCCACGACGCCGACAGCCACCTGATGGAGCTGCCGGACGTGCTCGATCCCTACCTCGATGCGAAATACCGCGCCGCGTATGACGCGCTGCCCAAACTGGCCAAGCGGGAAGAGGGCTATGCGCAGAAGGCGCGCGCCAACCACGCCGACCCGAAATTCCGCGAATCGGCCGACGCCAACATCATGCTGCGCAAGAACTACGAGGCGATGGGCGCCTTCCTGAAGTCGGACCGTCCACGCGCCCTCGACCAGCTGGGCTTTGCCTCACAGATCGTGTTCACCACCTGGTGCCTCAACAATTTCGGGCTGGAGCGCCCCGACCAGGCCGAACTCGCCTACGCCACGGCGACCGCACACAACCGGATGATGCAGGACTTCACCTCCGTCGACCGCCGCTTCCTCGGCACGGCCTATGTCCCCCTGATCGACGTCGACATGGCGATCAAGACTGCGCGCGAAGCGATTGCCATGGGCGCCAAGGCGCTGCTCATTCCCTCCCGTCCCACGGGCCGGTCCGCCAGCCACATCGGCCATGACCCCATCTGGGCCATGGCGCAGGAGGCAGGACTGCCGATCCTCTTCCACGTCGGCGACGAGAAGAAGCTCGACCCGCAATACTTCGACAACGGCCTGCCGCGCGTGAAGGATTTCCATGGCGGGGAAGAGAATTTCACGTCGGTCTCGTACATGGCGATCCCGCATTCCGTGGAGCTGACGCTCGCTGCGATGATCATCGACGGCGTCCTCGACCGCTTCCCGAAGCTGAAGATCGGCGTCATCGAACTCGGCGCTTCCTGGCTGCCGGGCTGGATGCGAAATCTTGATGGCGCAGCAGGGGCTTTCTCGAAGAACGAGGAACGCCTGCAGAAGCTCTCGATGAAGCCCTCCGACTTCGTGAAGCGCCAGATCCGCGTCACGCCCTATCCGCACGAGGATGTCGGCTGGATCATCGCCAATTCCGATGAGCAGATACCGCTGTTCTCATCCGACTATCCGCATGTCGAAGGCGGCCGGAATCCCCTCAAGCGCTTCAACGACTCGCTCTCCGGATCATCCCCACGCGCGATCGACCGCTTTTATTGCGACAACTTCATCGACCTGATGGGAGAAGGACTCGCGCCTGACCTGCGCCGGCCAAAACACCTTGCGGCCGCCTAGAAGCACGCACCGGTCATTCCCAAATCCAGTGCCTGGGCGGTGCGTCAGGCTCGCCAAACCGTCCTGCCGCCGTATAACCGGCAGACGAGACGGCGCGTAGAGGTCGGGAATGTTCGAGTGGGAAGAGGCCCGACGCCGGGAGAATGTGGCGCTTTACGGCGTCGACTTCGTCCGCGCCGCTCTCATGTTCGACAACCCGGTTCTGGAGCGCGAGGACACGCGCCGCTTCCATGGCGAGAAGCGTTTCGTGTCGATCGGGCATGTCGACGGATTTTTCATGGTGGTCACATGGAGCCCGCGGGCGAACCGCAGGCGCATCGTTTCGGCATGGAGGGCCGACCGGGATGACGAAGCAATTTACCGTGCAACCGTCCCGTACGCAGGTCGCGCGGATGCGGGACCTTACCCTCGCGGACGCATCGACCCAGGAAAGCTACGGGCCGGACTTCTGGCGGGAGGCCGTGCCGCTCTATCCCTCCCGAAACCGCCGCCTCGCCCGCGTGCGGCTCGATCCTGAAGTTCTCGCCTGGTTCGCCCAGCGGCGCGACGATCCGCATGCCGGGATCAACGCTGTGCTGCGCGCCTATGTCGAGCGCCGCCGCGCCGACGGGCAGGGGGCTGCCTGAAGCCCGCAACGCTGCTAGCTTCCGCCCGCTCAAGGGGATGGACCCATGAAACGTGTTGCTCTCGCCTGCCTCGCCGCGCTCGGCGCATCCATGTCGGTCGCGCCGGTAGCACTGACACAGACCGCTCTCCCTGCAGAAGATTCCGTCCCGCTCACCGACTATTCGAAGTGGTCGCCGCAGGCGCTGGAGGCGGAGCTCAACAAGCGCGCCACGATCGAGCGCAAGGTGCTGATGCCGATGCGCGACGGCGTCCACCTCTCGACCGACATCTACCGGCCGAAGAACGCCACGGACAAAGTGCCGATCATTTTCGTTCGTACGCCCTACAACATGAACACGCTGCAGGGCGGCACGCTGCGCCAGGTCGTCGAGGCGATGGACCGCGGCTACGCCTATGTGATGCAGAACGAACGCGGCCGCTATTTCTCGGAAGGCAAGTTCGAGATCCTCGGCTATCCCCGCACCGACGGCTATGATGCGCTCACCTGGCTGTCGAAACAGTCCTGGTCCAACGGCAAGGTCGGCACGCTCGGCTGTTCGTCGACCGCAGAATGGCAGCTGCAGCTGGCGGCGACCAACCATCCCGCACACGCCGCCATGGTGCCGATGGCGTCGGGCGCCGGCATCGGCCGTGTCGGCGATTTCCACGAGCAGGGCAACTGGTATCGCGGCGGCGTGCCGCGCGTGCTGTTTTCGATCTGGCTCTACGGCGTCGACAACCCGCTACGCGCCGAAATCCCGAAGGGCCTCGATCCCGAGACGCGGCAATACCTGTCGAAGTAT
>DATBNA010000471.1:0-10564 GCA_036554545.1 Hyphomonadaceae bacterium | reverse complement strand
CCGGATAGATCTCGACGCCAAGCGCTTCTGCCTGGCTCGCCATCCAGCGGGTCACGCTCCCCAGCGAGCCGGCATACATGCCGTGGTTCTTGAGTGAGGGCGGCAGAATGAAGTTCGGCATCGAGACCGACCCTTCCTCGCCGAGGATCTTGAATACGTCACGAGTGACGGGCGTCTCGAACGGGCAACCCTTTTCCTTCCAGTCTGGAATCAGTTCGTTCATGGCCCTGGGGTCCATGACGGCGCCGGAAAGGATGTGTGCGCCGACCTCCGAGCCCTTCTCAAGCACCACGACGGAAACGTCTTTTCCGGTCTCGGCGGCTAACTGCTTGATACGGATGGCGGCGGCCAGTCCCGCCGGCCCGGCGCCGACGATGACCACGTCGAAGTCCATGGACTCCCGCTCGACGGCCTCAGCTGCCATTATCCCTTGCTCCCATCGCCGGAGGAGAAGGGTCTCCCGAGGCGGAAATCCGTGTACCTATGGCTACTTAGCCATAGGTTTCAGAAGCAACAAGGTTTGGAGAAGACCCGGCCGAAATGACGCAATCCCGGCCCGACCTCGCAATGAAGGCCCTGGCCGATTTCTGGGCCGACATGGGCTTTGAAGAGGCGCGCGCGCTTGGCGGCGGCGCAGGAGGCGGCGTGGGCGGCGCGCGTCCGGGCCGTCCCGCGGCCGCGCCGGTGCAGGCAAGGCCTGTGGATCGTTCGCCGGGCGGGCCGCGTCCCGAACCGAGACGGCTTTCGAACAACCCGATCGCCGAGGCGCGCCGGCTGGCGGCCGGGGCGAAGACGCTGGGCGAGCTGAGGACCGCGATCGAGCGGTTCAACGGCTGCCCGCTCAAGGCGGCGGCCAAAAACACGGTCGTCTGCGACGGGACATTCGATGCGCCGGTGATGATCGTCGGCGAGGCGCCCGGCGGCGAGGAAGACGTGAAGGGCCTGCCCTTCGTCGGCCGCGCCGGACAATTGCTCGACAGGATGCTGGCGACCATCGGCCTGTCGCGCGCCGAGAATGTCTATATCACCAACCTGATCTACTGGCGCCCGCCGGGAAACCGCGATCCGTCTCCGACCGAAATGCAGACCTGCGCTCCTTTTCTCGCGCGGCAGATAGAGCTCAAGGCGCCAAAACTCCTCCTCACCGCCGGCAAGTTCGCGACGCAGGCCATGCTCGGCACCGAAGACGGCATCATGCGCCTGCGCGGCCGCCGCCTCCGCTTCACGCAGGAAGGCCTGCCCGCGCCGATCCCCTGCATCCCGCTGCTCCACCCCGCCTATCTGCTGCGCCGTCCGGAAGACAAGGCAAAGGCGTGGGAGGATCTGCTCACCATCGCCGCGCTCTGCGACGAACTGGGTATCAAGCGCGGCCCCGCGCTTTGATCCCGGACCGCCGCGGCCTCAGCATCACGCAGGACATCACGCTCGTGCGAAAGAGAGGCCACGCCTTGCGCGCCATTCAGCCACCCATTACGCCTCCATCGGAGCCAGCCGCGGGACCGGATGCGTAACCTCAATCTAGTGTTCGCGGCGCTCGCATTCGCGCTGATCGCGCCGCCGGTCTTTGCGCACGCCATCGGCGGCACGGATGCCGCCTTCGTCGCCGCCACGCGCGGGCCTGATCCTCTTCCCTTCATGTATCTCGGCGCCAAGCACATGGTGACGGGCTACGATCACCTGCTCTTCCTTGTCGGCGTTATCTTCTTCCTCTACCGCGTGCGCGACGTGCTGCTCTACGTGACGCTGTTCTCTTTCGGGCACTCGACGACGCTGCTGCTCGGCGTGCTTTTCGACTTCGGCGTCTCCTCGCACCTCGTCGACATGGTCATCGGCCTGTCGGTTTCCTACAAGGCGTTCGAGAACCTCGGCGGCTTCCGCAGGATCGGCTTCGAGATCGACAACCGCATCGCCGTAGGCGGCTTCGGCCTCGTCCACGGCCTCGGCCTCGCCACCAAGCTGCAGGACCTCGGCCTCAATCCCGAAGGCCTCGTGATCAACCTTGTGTCGTTCAATATCGGCGTCGAGATCGGCCAGCTCATCGCCCTTTCACTGATCCTGATCGCCATGACCTTCTGGCGCACGACGAAAAGCTTCGGCCGCCTCGCCATCGCCGCCAACGCACTGCTTTTCCTCGCCGGCATCGTACTGGCGGGCGAGCAGCTTGCGGGTTACTTTCTGGTCGGAGACGCATGATGTCTGACGACGCCACACAGCGCACCCAACAGATCGCTCCCGTCCAGTTGAAGGTGTCGGGCAGGACGCTCGCCTTTATCACCGGCGGCGGCCTTGTCGCCGGCGCACTGATCGTGCTCGGCGCCATCATGCCGGCGGAGTTCAACACCGACCCGCTCGGCATCGGAAAGCTCTCGGGGATTTCGCGCCTCTGGGCGCCAGAGTCGAAGGATTTCAAAGCCGGCGGCGGCGTAACGCTCTCACACTCCTCCACTGCTCCGCGGATGTCGCACGTCGTCGACATCCCGCTCGGCGCCGAGGGCTGGCCCGAGGCTGCTCTTGAGTACAAGGTGCACATGACGCCGGGCCAGAGCGTCCTCTTCCGCTGGCAGGTTCTCAACGCCGACGGATCGCCAGCGACCGTACCGGTCGAGTTCGAGCAGCATGGCCACGATGTCGTCGACGAGCATGTGCCGGAAACCGTCGTCGACTACAGGAAGGACCGCGCGCTTTCCGACGAAGGCTCCATGACAGCGCCGCTGGAGGGAATCTTCGGCTGGTATTTCCGCAACCACGCCCCGGATCCGGTCATCATCCGGATAGAGTTCGAGGGCTATTACAGCCTCATTCCACCGGGCCAGCCCGGCAATGAATTCCGCATCCGTCCCAAGGAAACCACAGCATCTCAATAGGCTGCACTCCCAGTCTCGACGCGTCACAATTTCGCGCTAACCTCCTTTCACCGTGGGATCAGGGCCGGGGCCGTCGACTTGTTTTCTGGTGACACGCGAATGACCCGCCATGCTGTCCTCGGCCCGCTCGCCATTGGCCTGTCGCTGGCCATTCTTTCCGCCTGTGCATCGAGTCCCTATCCCGCGCCCGTCACACGGCCCGGCGGCACGGCGACTCGCCCGCCGGCCCAACCGCGGCCGCCGACGCCCGGCGTGACGCAGCCGCCGGTTCCTTCCGATTTCTCGCTAACGCCCGTGCGCTTCTCCGACATACCCGGCTGGAGCCAGGTCGACGCCGCTCCCGCGCTTGCCGCATTCAAACGCCAGTGCGACGTCTGGCGCAATCGCACACCTGACGCGCCCCTCACCGGCGGCCGTTATGGCGGTCCGGTCGGCAACTGGCTGCCCGCATGCGAAGCAGCGCTCCCGATCCAGCCGGGACAGGAACGCTGGTTCTTCGAAACCTACTTCGAGCCGTCGATCGTCAACGGACCGGGCGAGGCAAAACTCACCGCCTATTTCGAACCCGTCATCCAGGCTAGCCGGTCATGGGCGCCGCCTTTCACCGAGCCGCTGCTTTCGCGCCCGCCCGACATGCTGACGATCGATCTTGGCGCCTTCGCCGAGGCCTACGACAATGAATCGCTGCGCGGCGCTCCACGCACGCTGACGGGCCAGCTCAAGAACGGACGCCTCGAGCCCTATCCCAAGCGCGAGTCGATCACGCCCTATCAGGGCCAGATTATCGGCTATGCCCATCCGGCCGACGTCTACAACCTTCAGGTGCAGGGCTCCGGCCGCCTGCGCTTCACGGATGGCGCCGAAGCGCGCGCGCAGTTCTCGGCGCAGAACGGCTACAAGTGGAATTCAGCGCTCGGCGCGCTGCGCAATTCGGGACGCCTGCCCTCGCCGACCTGGGCGAATTTCCGCGCCTGGCTCGACCAGAATCCCGGCGAGCAGAAGTCGGCGCTCAACGCCGATCCCTCCTATGTCTTCTTCCAGGAGGAATCCGTCCCCGATCCTACGGCCGGCCCCAAGGGCGCTGCCGGCATTTCTCTCACACCGATGGGGTCGATCGCCGTCGATCCGGCCTATCATCCCTATGGCGCCGTGGTTTTCGTCGACGCCGTCAATGAAGGCTCGTCGGTCCAGCGCCTCCTCGTGGCGCAGGACACTGGCGGCGCAATCCGCCGTGGCCCCAATCGCGGCGATCTCTTTGTCGGCACTGGCCCCGAAGCCGGCGCCTACGCCGAGCGGATGAACGCACAATTCCCGCGCTGGTGGACGCTGCTGCCGAAGCCGGCCTCAACGCCGATCGCCAGCGTGGGCTCCGTTCCAGGCTAGGCCGCGCTCCGGCTCGCGCCGCGCCGCTCCAGCATCGCCACAATTGCGCGGGCCGCCTGCACTGCGCTGGCGGCGGAGGCATCAGATATCATGCCTTCCTCGCCGACCCAGTCGCCTGCGATGAACACACCTGGCGCATCCGGCAGTACGACACCCGGCCGAGCGCTATCCCACCGCACGACGCCATGCGCGACCGTGATCCCCCGCAATGTCTGCCGCTTCTTCTCCAGCTTGCGCCACCCCGGCATCGCCAGGTCCGCGACAGCCTCCAGTTCCTCCATCGCATCCGGCCTCACAGCCTCGTCCGGCGCCATGTAGCGGGCGATGTGCACCACCGCCCCAGCCCCCGGCGCCAGTCTCGCCGCCTTCGAATGCAACGAAAAATAGATCGGCACATCGAGACCAAGCGCAAATTCCTTCGCGCCTTCCGGCATACGCTCCAGCGCAAGATCGAGCGCATTTGCGCGTGCAGGAATCGCCTCTCCAGCCCAGGCCGCAAGCGACTGTACGTTCGGCGCGAGCGCCGCAGCCTCTTTGGGACCCATCGCCAGCAGGGTTGCATCCGCTGCATGCTCGCCGCCATCCGCAAGCACAACCCGCGTACGCAGGCCCTCCACGGCGATGCGCCCTACTGCAGCGCCGGTGCGAATCTCAACGCCCGCGCCAACAGCCGCATCGCGCAGGCCATCGACCAGCGAAGACCAGCCGCCGTCGAGATAAAGAACACCAGCAACGCCGCGCTGCATCTGCTCGAGCGTCGCCTTGGCGTCCACAACGGCAGGCGCATTTGCGTAGCTTGCGACGCGGGCGATGCCCTCCATCGTTGCACGCACAGGCGGCGAAAAAGCCTGGCTGTCGAGCCATTGCTCAAAACTCTGTCCCGCCGTCGCGCCATCGGCCAGCGCTTTTTGCGAGCGGGCAAAGTCCAGCCTGTCGGGAAGGCTGAAAAAGCTGCCCGTCACCAGCGAGGCAAGCGAATCAGGAAGGCGATGCAGCCCGCCCTGCCAGATGACCTGCGGTTCAGTCGGCCTCGTTTTCTGTCCGCTTACCGGGATGCCGAGCCGTTTGAGCTCGCGAAGAAAAGCGCCCCTGATGTACAGCGCGTGCGGGCCCTGGTTAAGGAAGAAGCCGTCCACCTTTCTGGTGCGGGCCCTGCCGCCGAGCTCCGCCGCCTGTTCGAACAGCGCCACCTTCGCACCGGCTCTGGCCAACTCGATTGCCGCGATCAGCCCGGCGATTCCGCCGCCGGCAATGTTGATTTTCGCTGAGGATATTGAAGAGGAAACGGTCATGGCAGCCTCATTAATCGGATATCTTGTGTCCGATATAATCCGGATGCTAAATGTCCGCAATAGAGAATCGCGTTTCGGAGACTGCCCGCGATGAAAATGAGCGAAGGCGTGGAATGGACCGCGCACGCATGCACGCTGCTGGCGGCGCTGCCGCATGGCGTCGGCCTGCCGGCCGCAGCGCTTGCAGAGTTCCACTATCTTGCGCCGGCCTACATGGCCAAGCACATGCAGGCGCTGGCGCGCGCCGGCGTCGTCGAGTCCGTACGCGGCGCGGGCGGCGGTTATCGTCTCGCGAAGCCCGCGAAGGACATCTCTGTGTGGGATATCATCGCGGCGATAGAAGGCGAGGAAGCGCCTTTCCGCTGCACGGAGATACGCCAGAAGGGCCCATGCGCCGGCACGGACTTCCGCAAGCCCTGCGAGATCACCTCCGTTTTCCGGAGGGCGGAAACAGCATGGAGGGCCGAACTGAAATCAGTTTCGCTCGCAGACATCGCTGCCGAGGTGGGCAGGAAAACCACGCCCGCCCGGCGGGCCCAGCTCACGCAATGGCTGCAGGAGAAGCTCGCCTAGACCCCGCGCTTACTTCTTCCCTTTGGGAACGGCCTTTTTCGCGACAGCCCTGCCCGGCGCCGGCTTCTTCGCAGTCGCCTTTGCAGCAGGTTTCACAGCGGCCTTCTTCCGCGCCGACTTGCCTCCGGCCATCGCATCGGCCTCGCCGGCCGTGACCGGCGTCAAGCCGAGCCTGTCCAGCAGGGTCATTGCGGCCGCCGGATTGCGCTCCTTGGCGCCTGAAATGAAGAACACAAGGACTTCCTGCGACTTCGACCAGTCCGTGAACATCTTCGCAAGCCGGTCGATCTCCGCCTTTGGGTAGCCCGCCGCCTGATCGCTCTTCGTCTGCATCAGCCTTGCGACCGCGAGCGCCGAACCCTCGTGGCGAATCTTCGGAAACTCGTCGTCCTCGGCATAGACAACGGTTGCGCCATGCTTCGTAAGCAGATCGAGGAAGGCCGGATCGTTGCAGCTTGGATGGCGCACCTCCAGTGCGTGACGAAGCGGAATTCGATCTTTCTCCTTGGGCAGCTGCGACAGGAACATGTCGAAATATTCGCGCTCGAATCTGCGGGTGGCGGGGAACTGCCAGTTGATCGGCCCCAGCTTGTGCTTCAGTTGCGTGATGCCCTGTCCAAGGAAGAGGTCGATCGACCTCTTCATGTCCTCGCGCGTCTTGCGCACGGTGGAGAAGCGATGCGCCTTCAGGCTGAAGACAAAGTCATCGGGCGTCGCATCGCGCCATTTGGCGAAGGTGTCGGGTTTGAATGACGAATAATAAGTGGCGTTGACCTCGACCGCCGTGAGCTTGCGGCTGGCGTATTCAAGCTGCTTCGACTTCGAGAGACCGGACGGATAGAAAGTTTCGTCCCAGGCCTCGAAGCTCCATCCGCCGACGCCGACGCGAATGGGATGGGTCATCGCCTGTTCTCCGATCATCGCAGCCTGCTGGACTTAGCGCATCGCGAAATCCCTTGCGACTCCCATCAGTCAAGGGGCTGCCGCTTCCCGCCAACTCGTGCTTGAGTGCCAGCAACAACGGAGGACGGACATGGGGCTTTGGACCCGCAAGCCGATCGAAAGCGCGCACGAAGGCAATGGGCCAAAGCTGCGCCGCTCTTTGGGTCCCCTCCATCTTGTCGCGCTGGGCGTCGGCGCCGGCATCTACGCCGGGATGCATGTCTGGCGCGGGCGGAAGCGCGTGGCGGCGTGATGGGCAAGCAGCACACGCATCCTGTCGTCTGGGAGGAGTGGGTCGCGCCAGCGGAATGGGCGCATCTCTCCGGCCTTGAGCGGATGCGCAAGGCTATCGAGACCAAGGCGCCGCGAGCTGCGATCGCCGCGCTGATCGACATGCGGATGGTGGAAGCCGACGAAGGTTTCTGTCGTTTCGACGCCTGGCCGGGCCCGCAGCATGTCAATCCGATCGGCGTGGTGCATGGCGGATTTGCGGCGACGGTGCTGGATGCGGCTTGCTGGACTGCAGTCATGACCACAAACGGGCCGAGCGAGACGCACACGACACTCGATCTCAAGGTCAACTATGTGCGGGCGATCACGCCGGAGACAGGGCCCGTCGTGTGTGATGGCCGCGTCGTCAATCGTGGCGGGCGTATTGCGCTGGCGGAAGCGAAGATGATGGACAAGGAGGGAAAGCTGCTGGCCCACGCCACCTCGACCCTGATGATCATCACGAGCTGATGTGCGCAACAACACGGCGTGTCTGCGGCGCGTCGCGATGTTCGAACAGGTAGACGCCCTGCCATGTTCCCAGCGCCAGCCTGCCCTCTGCGATTGGGATGGAGAGCGAGGTTGGCAGAACCGCTGCCTTGAGATGCGCAGGCATGTCGTCAGGGCCTTCTGTTCGGTGCGTGATCCAGCGCATGGAAGGATCGTTCGAATGCGGCGCGAGGCGGCGAAAGAATTCGGCAAGATCGCGCCGCACATCGGGATCGGCATTTTCCTGGATCACGATCGAGCAGGATGTGTGCTGGACGAACAGCGTCAGCAGGCCCTCCGACACGCCGGCCTTCTTCACGAAGGCCCGCACGTCCTCCGTCAACTCGACAAGCCCGGGACCTCGCGTATTGACGGCGATCATCATCTGCATGGCTGCAGACTAGCGCGCTTGACGGAGCATGTCCTTGAGCAAATGCTGATCCCCCGTGCATCCTTCCTTTCGCCGGTGCGTTTGGGACCTGATGGGCGCAATCGTGGAGGCGTGTCGATGCGATGGCAGGGTGGACGTCGTGGCGGCGGGATCGAGGATCGTCGTGGCTTGGGCGTTGTGGCGGGCGGCGGGATCGGCGCGGTTGTCATTGGCCTGATCGGCTACTTCCTTCTCGGCATCGATCCATCGACAACATCGCAGATTGTCAGCCAGTTCGGTGGCGCTGGCTCGCAGGAGCGCGGCGAAGTCGGCACTCCGGAAGACCAGGCGGGGCTGTTCGTCGACATCATCGGCGCCAACATCAATGATGTCTGGAGCGCCAAGCTCGACGGCTACCAACAGCCGCGCGTCGTGCTTTACGAACAGGGCACCAACACGGGCTGCGGCTTCGGCCAATCGGCGATGGGACCATTCTACTGCCCCAACGATCAGACTGTTTATCTCGACCTTGGCTTCTGGCGCGACATGGAAACCCAGCTTGGCGCATCGGGTGCGGATTTCGCGCGCGCCTATGTCATCGCGCACGAGTTCGGCCATCATGTGCAGACGCTGACAGGCGCATCGCAGCAGGTGCGCGAGGCGCAGCAGCGCGCAAGCGGACAGGAGGAAGCCAACCAGTATTCTGTCGCGCTTGAGCTGCAGGCCGACTGCTATGCCGGCGTGTGGGCGCGGAATGCTGCGGCCGTGTCGGACGGCGCAGTTGCGCTCGAGTCCGGCGACCTCGAAGAGGGCATGAAAACCGCCAACGCCATCGGGGACGATGCGCTGCAGAGGCGCGGCGGCGGGCGCGTCAGCCCCGAGAACTTCACGCACGGATCCTCGGCCCAGCGGGTCGAATGGCTGCAAAGAGGTTACCAGTCCGGCGACCCTGGCCAGTGCGATACCTTCGCAAGGCTTTGAAATCATTGCGTCAGATGATCGTTGCGCCCGAAACGATTTTAACCTTGCCGTAAGCGATCCTTAGCAACCGTCGTTCCAGACTCGATCCAGGGGTCCGGGACGAATCGATTATGAACCACGCTGATTTCTGCAACCTGCTTTTGAACGATCGCCATCCGCACGATGCACTGGCAACGCCCGGATGCCCGAGCATATACGCAGTCTTCCTCCAGCCGCGCGGTCTCCTTCTTCCGATCACGCCGGGCATAAACGGCCTGCTCTTTATCGGTGCAACACAGGACGGGTTTGCGGCGCGCGATCATTTCCTTGCGCCCGACAGCAGCACGTCGGACCTGCGCCGGACGCTGGGCGCCGTGCTGCGCAACCATCTTGGCCTGCATGTCGGCGTCGCCGGCGATCCGCCGAACACGGAAAACTATCGTTTCATCCAGGATGGCGAAATCATTCTATCGCGCTGGATGCGCGCCAACCTGCTCGCCAGCACGATTCCGGCCGAAGGCGATCTTGCACAACTCGAAGCGCAGTTGATCGCGGAGCATCAGCCGCCGCTGAATCTCGCGGGCTGGGACAATCCGCAGGCCGCCATCCTGCAGAAATTCCGCGGCGTGTGTGTGAACCACGCCGCCAGGGCTTCGAAAGCGGCGGCGTAGGTCCGCTGCGCCAGCGGCGCGGTGCGGCGGCTGACAGCAATTTCTGCTGGCCTGCATCGTCCCGCTCCTGCTCCAACCTATATTGCGACTTGTCTGGCCCTGGAACAGCAGGAGAAAAGCCATGAGCTATGTCGACGGGTTCGTCGCGGCGGTGCCGAAGGCGAACAAGGACCAATATCTCGCGCACGCTCGGCAATCCGCAAAGATCTTCAAGGAATACGGCGCCACGAAGTGCATCGAGACGTGGGAAGACGACGTTCCTGACGGAAAGGTCACCGATTTCCATCGCGCCGTGCAGGCCGGGCCGGATGAGGCCGTCGTGTTCTCGTGGATCACCTGGCCGGACAAGGCGACACGTGACGACGCCTGGAAGAAGTCGATGGAAGATGATCGCATGAAGAACATGCAGATGCCCTTCGATGGCAAGCGCATGATCTATGGCGGGTTCGCACCAATACTCGAAGCCTAGACGAAACGTCCCTGACCCTACGCAAGCTTGACATGGCCGCGTGGCGGGCGCGGGCTGTCTCCATATGACAACAATGAGCGGCGTCCCCTCCAAAGGGCAGGCGCAGCCGAGGAGACATCCCCATGTGTGGCCTTATCGGCGGGGTTTCGCGCAAACCCCTCCCCCGCGAACGCATCCAGCAAGCACTGGACGTTCTCGAGCATCGCGGGCCCGACGGACAGGGCCAGTGGAGCGACGGCCGCTTCCTTCTCGGCCATACGCGGCTTTCGATCATCGGCCTC
>DATBNA010000456.1:0-3162 GCA_036554545.1 Hyphomonadaceae bacterium | reverse complement strand
GGGAGAGGAGCGAGGAGTCCTGGTTCTCGGCGGCGGTGACCTGGGCTGCGCCGTTGGCGTCGATGGCGAGGACGGCGCGCAGGTATTCTTCGCGGTTGCCGGCGGCGGGGAGCGCTGTGGTGGTGTGGGCGCGTTGTTGCGCGGAGACGCCGACCTGCGCGCCGGTGAGTGCGTCGACCAGCGGGCGCAGGAACAGCTGTGCGGTGACCATGGCGGCGGCGGGATTGCCGGGCAGGCCGAGGGCAAGGCGCTTGCCCTGTTTCGAGAACCAGGTGGGCTTGCCGGGTTTGACGGCAATCTTTTCGAAGATGGGTTCGAAGCCTTCGGCGGCGAAGGCGCTCCGCACCACGTCATAGTCGCCGACCGAGGCGCCGCCGATACAGACGACGACATCGCAGGGCTGGGCAAGCTGCTTGCGCACATCGGCTTCATGGTCGCGCGAGAGGCCGAGGTCGACAGGCTTGGCGCCGAGACGGCGCACAAGTTCGAGCAGGGCGGGCTGGATCGAGTTGACGATCTGGCCGGGCGCGAGTGCAGAGCCCGGGGCAACCAGTTCATCGCCGTTCGCCAGCACGCCGATGCGCGGGCGCTTGCGCACAGCGACGGTTGGCGCATTGCCGGAGGCGGCAAGCGAGATCGCGCCTTCGGTCATTGTGTGGCCGGCGGGAACCAGCGTTGCGCCCTTCGAGAAATCGAGACCGGCGCGGCGAATGTTGGCGGGCGAGGGCTGTTCGAAAGTGACGGTGACCGTGTCGCCGTCGCGCCTTGCATCTTCCTGGATGAGAATGTGGTCGGCGCCTTCGGGGACACAGGCGCCGGTGAAGATGCGGATGGCTTCGCCGCGCTTCAGGCGGCCGGAAAAGGGCTGTCCGGCGCGGGACTCGCCCGTGACCTTGAGGCTGGCGCCCAATTTCATGTCGGCGAAGGCGACGGCATAGCCGTCCATGGCGGAGACGGCGGCCGGGGGCTGCGAGACCTGCGCGATGACGGCCTCTGCGAGCCGGCGGCCGGCGGCCTGGGCCAGCGGGACCATCTCGACAGGCATGGCGTTGGCGCGGCCGTGCCCGGCAATGAGCTGGAGCGCCTGCTCGACGGAGGCCATGCGGATCATCGGTGGTTCCCGGTGCAGTTCTTGGAGGGCATGCGTTCTATTCCCTCCAGAATAGCGATGCAGTAAGGGAAGGCCATGGCGGACAAGCTCACCCATATCGATGCCGACGGCCGGGCGCGCATGGTCGATGTTTCCGGCAAACCGGCGACAAAGCGCGTGGCGACGGCGACGGGGCGCGTGGTCATGAGCCGCGAGGCGCTCGAGCTGGCGCGCTCGAAGGGCGGCAAGGGCGATGTGCGGGCGGCCGCCGAGATCGCCGGGGTGATGGCGGCCAAGAAAACGTCCGACCTGATCCCGATGTGCCATCCGCTGCAGATCTCCAACGCCAGGGTGCGGGTGGATGAGAGCGAGGACG
This sequence comes from Hyphomonadaceae bacterium, assembly GCA_036554545.1. Lineage (GTDB taxonomy): Bacteria > Pseudomonadota > Alphaproteobacteria > Caulobacterales > Hyphomonadaceae > UBA7672. The sequence goes on along the minus strand of DATBNA010000456.1, from coordinate 1,696 downwards.
GATCGGGACTGACGGCGGTGGCCGAGGTCGCGACCACCGGCCCGACGGGCGTCGAGATGGAGGCGCTGACGGCGGTGTCGGTCGCGTGCCTGACGATCTACGACATGCTGAAGGCGGTCGACCGCGGGATGCGGATCGAGGGTGTGCGGCTGCTGTCCAAGTCGGGCGGGGCGAGCGGGGACTTCGCGTTGTAATCGGTCGCGGCAAATCGCGATTACAATTACAATTACAATTACAACACCGGCCGGGATGTGGATCGGCAGCGCAGCGCGGAAGGCCCGAGCGGCAGCGGGCGTAAGGATGACCTCGGTACACAACATGGTGGGGTCATTGTCCGACAGAATTCCGGGTGTGGGATAACTTTCCCATCTTCTGCGCTCATCGCATTGAATCGATGGGAGAAGGTCGAAACGGAATCGGTGGGTTCGAGCGGTATTTGTGCGGACTCACTGGACGCGGCTGTTGGGAGAGCGGGGCGAAGAGCCGGCGGCGTGTGGCTCGAGAAAACAAAAAAGACGCGCTTCGGTGAAGCGCGCCTTTTCCGTACTCTACGCTACTCTACAGAACTCGACTTAAGTCTTGATCCGGCTGGGCCGGCAAGCCCCCGACGGCATAACACTCAGCAAGGAACGCGCCGCAGGGAGAAAAACGATCGCCGGACCGAGGGGGAGGAGGTCCTCTGGTCCGGCGATGCGCGAAGAAATGCTGTTAGGCGACTTTCTTGGCGGCGGCTTTGGTGGCCGACTTGGTACGTTCAGCGGCTTCCTCGACGGCTTTCGGCGTCACGGCGACGACGGTGTCGAAGAGCTCGGTCTGGGCTTTTTTCGCAATTTCGGCGTAGGCGAACAGGCGAGCCGGGAGGTCGTGCATGGCGGCGGTCGCGACTTCGCCGGCTTTCTTGGCGTAGGCGGCCGGCTGGGCTTCGGCCGTCAGGAGGACGGTCGCGTCTTTCGCGGCGTCTTTCATCCAGGCGGTCGTCAGCTCGACGTTCTTGTTGAGGGCTTCGACGGCGACTTCGCGGTATTTCGCGGCGATGTCGTTGAACGCCTTCAGCGGGGCGGCGTTGGCGAAGTCCGGGGTGAATTTCGTGAATTGCTCGAGGTTCTTGTTGAAGTCGAACATGTCGGCCATCGGGTTCATGGGAGGTCTCCGGTAGGGGTTCTAGGGCAGTGTTGGAGCCTATCTATGCCGCACTGCGGCAAAGAACAAGGGAAATTATGCCGCACCTGCGAAAAAGATTTCGCGAGTGCGAAGGTAATTTTAGGAAATTCGAAAGTTTTTATTTCAGAAACAGGGCGGTAGCGAACCGACCTCCGAGCGGATTTAGTGCCGGCGCCCTTCCGCCATGAAGTCCTCGGTCGCCCGCACAGTCATCGCCAGATACGAGTCCCAAGACGCCTCGGACGCGCAAATCGTCCTTGGAATGTTCGAGTCGATCGGCCGCAGAAGTTTGCATTCCAGTCCAAGGTCAGCAATCTGCCTTGGCGTCATCATGGTCTTGTGGCTGACGACAGTCGGTTTCGCCGCACAGGCGCAAACGAGCAGCGCCGAGGCGCTGAGCATAAGCACAGTTCTCACGAGGCCCACCCCTCTTCAAAGTCCCCTACGGAGACGCCCCGCACTGCATCGCATCTTGCGTGAAACGTCCAGTTGCCGATTGCGCAATCCCGGAGCTCATTCCCGAACATACCGCCCC
>DATBNA010000448.1:0-2619 GCA_036554545.1 Hyphomonadaceae bacterium | reverse complement strand
GCCGACCGTCGTCGGCGGTCGCAAGCCGAAGGACCTGCCCGAGTTCCAGTGGATCAACACCGTGCTCGGCAATCTCAAGACCAGCCTGAGCGGCAGCTACCATGCATTCGACTTCCGCAAGTATGCAGCCCGATACCTCGCCGCATTCACCTACCGATTCAACCGCCGATTCGATCTGCGCACCCGGCACTGACAACTTACTAACTTTTCCAAAAGTAATACCATATAGGCGATAATATGCGGCATGAAATGCAAGCGAACTTCCGACGGCCGCGCGCACGATCATCACACCTTGCAGGTGATGCGCCAGCAGGCCATCAAAGCGGTGCGTGAGGGGCAGACCGTGCCCAGTGTCGCCGCCGCGTTCGGCGTGAATCCGCGCAGTGTCTTCCGTTGGCTCGCCGACTTCGCCAACGGCGGCCAGAACGCGCTGCTTGCCAAGCCGATCCCGGGGCGCCCGCCCAAGCTCAGCGCCGAGGAGATGGCCTGGCTCGCCCGCGCGGTTCGGGACAATACGCCGCAGCAGTTCAAGTTCGAATTCGGCCTGTGGACGCTGACGCTGATCCGTCACCTGATCAATCGTCAGCTCAAGAAGGAACTGTCGGTTTCGTCGGTCCACCGGCTCATGAAGATCCTGGGCTTCAGCGCCCAGAAGCCGCTCTATCAGGCCTGGCAGCAGGATCCGGTGCTGGTGCGCACCTGGGAGACCGAGACCTATCCGGCCATTCGCGCCGAAGCCAAGCGCGTGGGGGCGACGATCTACTTTGCCGACGAGTCGGGCCTCCGTTCGGACTACCACACGGGCACCACCTGGGCGCCGCAAGGGCAGACGCCGGTGGTCCAGGCGACCGGCCGCCGCTTCTCGCTGAACATGATCTCGGCGGTGAGTCCGCGCGGGGATTTTCGGTTCATGCTCCATGAGGGCTCGGTCGATGCGAAGGTGTTCCTCGAGTTCCTGAAGCGACTGATGATCGGAGCTGACAAGCCGGTCTTCGTCATCGTCGACGGTCATCCGATCCACAAGGCGAAGCTGATCAAGGCCTATGTCGACAGCCTCCAGGGCAAGCTCAAGTTGTTCTACCTGCCGCCCTACTCGCCGCACCTGAACCCGGATGAAACGGTCTGGGCGCATGTGAAGCGCGAGGTTTCGCGCCAACTGGTCGAGAGCAAGGACGAGATGAAGCGGCTCGCGCTCGGCGCGCTGCGCAGCATTCAGAAACTCCCCGAGCTGGTGAAGTCCTTCTTCCGGCAACCAGAGTGCTCCTATATCCTTGGGTGACTCTACTTATTGAAAAGTTAGTAATCTGAGCCGGAAGCGGGCCTGGATTGCGAGCCGGGGCTGCTACGATTGCAAGCCCTTACACGTAGGCGCCGTCGGCCGAGACTTGGGCCAGCTCGCCATCGACCTGCGCCAACAGATCGGGAAAGACTTCGCTGTCGCCCCAGTCGGCGGTGGTGACCTCGATGCCGATGATGTCCTTCTCGGCCTCATCGACCGCCAGGTGGATCTTGCGCCAGGTGCGCCGTTTGCCGACCCCGTGCTGGCGCACCTTCCATTCGCCCTCGCCGAAGATCTTCAGCCCGGTCGAGTCGACCACGACATGGACCCGTCCCTTGCGCGGGCGACGGGGAATCTTCACCGCAAGCTGCGCGGCCCGGCGCGACATGTGCGTGTGATCGGGCACTGGCAGGTCGAGCCCGTTGAGGCGCATCAGCGACTTCATCAACCCTTCCGTGGCCCGGTACGGCAGCCGGAACAGCGTCTTCAGTGTCAGGCAGGTCTGGATGGCCAGCGCCGAGTACAGGCCCGGCTTGCCCCGCCCGACCGGCGGCGGGGGCGTCCAGCCTTCCCGGATCGTCGCTTCGTCGAACCAGATCGTCAGGTCGCCCCGACTGACGAGCGCACGGTCGTACTCCGCCCAGTTCATGACCTGGTAGCGGTACTTCGGCTTGGCTGTTCCAGGATCCTTCTTCGCTCGCGCTGCCATGCTCGACCTCAAAGCGTCAGGAAGTCCGGCTCCGCCAGGGTGGATGACATCTTATTGCACCAACGCCGTCAAAAACTGTCACTTAACCCGGATACACGGAGACCGCCACCGGTCAACCGCGCCGGTCGGTGAGGAGCCCGTAATTGACCTGCGGCGCGTGGACGACGAACACGAGGATGGACACGGTTCCGTGAGCGCCCGAGCGGCGAGGTACCCATGCAGACAGGGGAGCCCTCCGCGAGATCTTCGAGAATCGAAACGACACCGCATGGGGCCTGCAGCGGCGAATTTGGGCGATTCCTCGAGCGTTGAAGGCGCGATCCTGCGGGATCTGGACTACCGTGAAGAGGGTCTGGACTTTCCTGCAGAGGAACAAGGAGCGTCTTCATGATCGTCCTGTTCACCGATTTCGGCGCCGACGACATCTACGTGGCTCAGGTCAAGGCGCGCCTGCTGGAGACCGCGCCATCGGGCACGGTGGTCACCGATCTGCTGCACAGCGTCCCCGACTTCGATCCCAGGGCCGGCGCCCACCTGCTGGCTGCGCTCCAGTCGCATTTCCCGCTGGGAGCAGTGGGCAACTCGACGGCCTGCTAAAACGTGTGGCGCATCCCAATCATGGCCAGGCTGG
>DATBNA010000447.1:0-3783 GCA_036554545.1 Hyphomonadaceae bacterium | reverse complement strand
CTACAAGTTGACGATCCGGCCCGACGGGCAACGTCGAGACTCGGTATGCGTTGCATTCGCAACACCGTTTTTTGATGCAACTCTTGCAACGCCGCACTACATGTAGGCGATCAGCCGCTGCGTAAGGAGGGTCTCGTGAGGGGAAATCCGCAAGTCATCACGGAACTCAACAAGCTGCTCAAGAACGAGCTCACGGCCATCAACCAGTACTTCCTGCATTACCGGATGCTCAAGCACTGGGGCTTCGAGCGCATGGCCAAGCACGAGTACGACGAGTCGATCGAGGAGATGAAGCATGCGGACAAGCTGGTGAAGCGCATCCTCCTGCTCGAGGGGCTGCCCAACCTCCAGGATCTGCACAAGCTGCGGACCGGGGAAGACGTGCCCGAAGGGCTCGCCGCCGACCTCGCCCTCGAGCGCGCCAGCCGGACGACCCTGCTGGAGGCCATCGGTGTCTGCGAGAAGGGCCAGGACTATGTCTCGCGCCACATCCTGCGCGACATCCTCGACGACACCGAGAAGCATATCGACTTTCTCGAGACCCAGCTCGAGCTGGTGAAGAAGATCGGCCGCGAGAACTACCTGCAGTCGCAGACCCTGTCGTCCTGACCGCCCGGTGTCAGATCGGAATGCCCGCCTTGCGGAATCCCTCCACGAGGTGCTCCCAGTCGTCGGGCTTGCGGAAGCGGAACATGCGTCTGACATAAGCCAGCCACCGCTGGAAGATCTCGGCCGTCTCGCCGGTGAACTCCGTGCGCATCGAGTCGAGCGCTCTGGCTGCGGCGGCCAGCGCTTCGGCATCTTGCCCGAGCTGAGCGCGACAGGCGGCAAGGCAGGCATGCCGCAACAGGTTCCAGCTGGACATCTGGCTGAAGGTTTCCGCTGAAAGCCCATACTCGCGCATCGTGTAGTAGGCGACGCCGATGTCGAGAAGGCAGCTGTCCGGCGCCAGCGGGTTGAGGCGTAGCGTCTGATCGCGACAGATCAGCGCCTGTTCGGGACAGCCCGAGAAGTTGAGGATCCAGGCCCTGATACAGAGATTGGAATAGTCGTTTGGGTTGAGGACGACCGCTCTTTCGATCTCCTTCTTGGCAAGGTTCACCTCGTCGCGATAGTGCGCCGCGTATGCCAGCGCCTTGTGCGCGATGCTCTCGGTTTCGTCCAGCGCGACCGCCTTCTGTCCCAGTTCGAAAGCCCGGTCGATGGCCGATTGCGGATCCTGCGACCAGGGCGACTCGTACTCATGGATGTAGCTCAAGGCCAGTGCCGCATAGGCGGGGGCGTAGTTGGGATCGAGCTCGATGGCCCGTTGCAGGTAGGACCGCGCGGCAAGCTCGTCCCGCTGCGTGTAGCGCCGCAGGCACTCCCGCGCCCGTAAGAGGTAGTCGTAGGTCGCCAGATCCGTTGCCGGCTTGTGGGCCGACCGCCGGCGATTCGCGTCCTCGATGCGCCCTGCCAGCGTCGCGACAATGACGTCGGTGATCTCGTCCTGGACGGCGAAGACGTCGTCGAGTGTCCGATCGTATCGCTCGGCCCAGACCCGGTGGCCGTCGGCGGCGTCGACCAGCTGCGCCGTGACGCGGACGCGGCTCCCGGACCTGCGCACGCTGCCTTCTACGACATGGGCCACGCCGAGCCGGCGTCCGATCTCCTGGACGTCGGCCGATCGCTCGCGCGCCAGCCGGGAAGACGTGAACGACATCACGAAGAGCGGGTGGAACCGCGTGAGCCCGGTGATGATGCTCTCGGCGATGCCGTTGGCGAAGTACGTTTGGTCGGCATCGCCGCTGTCGTTGTCGAATGGCAGCACGGCGACCGAGGGCCTTCCGGGCAGCGGCAGGCCGTCGATCGGCGGAGTCCGTAGCGTGGGGACATGAGCGAATCCGGCCAACCGGAGGCCGTGGAGCAGGCGCGCATGGTCGTCCTCGCAGTGGAGGGGAAGCAGCGTCCGCAGGCAGGTGAGCGACAGGTCCGGCGCGCAACGGCGCGCTTCGTTCAACTCGGCGCGCGCCACGTCGACATCTCCGGCAAGGCCGCGCGCAGCGGCCTGGATCAGATGGCCGGTGACGATGTCCGGCTTCGACAGGCTCCCGGCCGCGGCCCACGCCACGGCCTCCGGTTGGTTGCCCAATGCGAACTGCGCCACGGCATATGCCCATTTGTATTCGCAGAGGCACGGGTCGTCCGGGTCGATGCGCAGCACCGTTTCCAAAAGTGCCAGGGCTTCATCGGCCGATCCGGCGAAAGCGTGCACCATTCCAGAGATGCCCATCGCCACGCTGCTGTTCGGATTCAGCGCCAGCGCACGCTGCGCCGCTGCAACGGCTTGCTCGAAGTCGCGCGCGAAGAGGGCCGCCTCGGCCAGGCAACAGTGGCTGAGATAGTCGTGGTCCGCCAAGGCCACGGCTGCCTTGCCGACGCGAACCGCCTCGCCGGCCTCGTCGGCGAGATCGATCGACCAGCCGAATTCCGCATTGAGGGTGTGACAGAAGCTCAGAATCTGATGGGCGGCGACACAGTCCGGATTCGCAGCGATCACCTGCTGCAGCAGCCGAACCGCCCGCATGTTGTCCTCGCGATCCAGCCGGCGCATGAGCCAGTTGGCGGTTTGCAGGGCGCTGCGGATGTCGCCCTCCCGCATGGGATCCCGATCGCGGGGCTGGATCCGAGCGGCGACGAGCACATGCTCGATGGTCGCGGTAATGCAGCGAACCAGTTCGTCCTCGATGGTGAAGAGATCGGTCAGCTGACGATCGTAGCGCTCGGCCCACAGATGGCTGGCATTGCGCGCGTCGACGAGCCGGACCGCCACGCGGACTCGGCCGCCGTTGCGGCGCACGCTGCCTTCCAGCACGAAGCGCGCGCCGTTTTGGTTGGCGATCGTCTGAATGTCCGAAGCGTCTCCTGTCGTTCCGGGCGCCGGTGAAGGGGGCATGATCGACAACCAACGCAACTTCGAGAGGGCGGTCCTGATGCCTTCGGTGAGGCCGACGGCGAGTTCGTCGCCGCCGTGGCTCGAACTGCCGAACGGCCGCACAAGCAGCGTCAGCCCCTGCGGAACCGCCGGCGACGGAGCGGACCTTCCGGCGTTCAAGGGCTCTCTCGGAGCCGACGGATCGGCCGCCACGCCCGCGTCGGATCGGCTCTGAGGCGCGTCGACCGGAACAAGGGCGGCCCGTTGCTTGCGGATCCGCGTGTACAATCGTTCGGTGTCCGGCTCCGGCTGCACGCCGAGTTCGCGTCGGAGGGTGTTGCGGCAGATGTCGTACTGCTTCAAGGCGAGGTTGACGCGGCCCTGCGCCGCATAGGCGCGCATGAGGGCCCGATGGATGTCTTCGCGGAGCGGGTCCAGCGCCAGCAGGCGCGTTGCCGGCGGCACGCAGCGACCGAAATCCTGTATCTCGACATAGTGCGTGACCAACCGTTCCAACGCGGCGACGGCCATTGCGCGAAGGCGCTCGCGCTCCGAGCGGGTCCATTCCTCGAACGGCTCTTCATTCAGGCTGAAGCCGTCGAGTAGGTCGCCCCTGTAGAGCGCGATCGCCTGTTCCAGGTCCTCCGGCGTCGATCGGGCGACCAGTTCCTCGAACCGCAGCACATCGAGCGCGAGACCGTTCAGGTCGAGCGCGACGTGATCGCCCTCGGTCCGAAGATGAGCGCCATCGAGGGAGGTCAAGACCTTGCGGAGGCTCGACAGCGTCTGTCTCAGGTTGGTGCGGGCCTGAGTCTCCGCGGTTCCGCCCCAGAACATCGCGGCCAGCTTCTCGCGCGACTGTGGCTGGC
>DATBNA010000234.1:0-2677 GCA_036554545.1 Hyphomonadaceae bacterium | reverse complement strand
GACTCCTATGGTTCCGACAGCGTCTGGAAGGCCGGCCTCAACTGGCAGATTGTCCCTAGTTTCCGCATCCGCGGCACGCAGGGCACCTCGTATCGTGCGCCAGCCCTCTATGAGCTCTTCCTCGGAAACCTCACGGCCTTCCAGGTTCAGACCCTGATCGATCCGTGCATCGACTGGGGCAACTCGTCGAATCCCAACATCAGGACCAACTGCGCAGCCGTAGGCATTCCCGCCAACTACACCGGCCTCGGCGGCGAGTCGGCCCTGATCATCCAGGGAGGCGGCGCCGGCATTCTGGAAGCCGAGACGTCAGAGGCCAAGACGCTCGGCGTGATCTGGACGCCGGACTTCCTCGATCTCAGCGTGGCGATCGACTATTTCGACATCACCGTCGAGAACCAGGTCGCCCAGCTTGGACCGGCAGCGATCGCCGGCGGATGCTATGGTTCGCCGGTGTTCCCGAATGCGTTCTGCGACCTGCTCACCCGCAATCCCGGGAACACGCCGACAAGCGCGTTCCACATCACCGAGATCAACGACAGCTATATCAACATCAACGACCAATCGACGCGCGGCATCGATTTCACCATACGCTACGAACACGAGTTCAACTTCGGTGATCTCTCGATTGACGTGTCGGCGACCCAAACGCTGGAAGACGTCGTCAACCTTTTCGATCCGACCTTGTCGTCGGGCTTCGCTACAAATGACTTCAACGGCTCGATTGGCGACCCCGAATGGGTCGGCGACGCGACGATCCAGCTTCGTCGCGGCGACTACACCTATTCGTGGTTCATCGACTACATCGGCCCGACGGACAACGAGATCTTCTTCCCGAGCCAGATAGACTACTTCGGACGTGCAGCGCGCATCATCAACACGACGGACCACTGGCTGTCGCATGACGTGTCAGTGCGCTGGCGGGGCGACAACCTCACCGTTACTGGCGGCGTGGCGAACATTTTCGACGCGCAGCCGCCGGTGGTTTCTGAAAACGGCGCCCAGCGACTGCAGAACTATGCGCTCGCCGCGACGCAGTACGACTTGCGGGGACGCGCCTTCTTCCTGCGGCTGGGCTACGAGTTCTAGGGGAAAGCACGGTCAAGTCTGATGGGAGCGGCGGAGAAATCCGCTGCTCCCTTTTTGTTTCTGGGGTGGAATGTCAGCATAGTCCGGCTTTTTCTGTAATCGCTTGCACCTCGGACCAATTGATTAAAACTCGTTCACACTACGCAAGTTCCGACCCCATCCGAAAATTTTTCCGGGCAAATCGTTTCACTGGCAGTTGACCCGCCTCCTCTGACCAAATTGTCTGGCCTTCGTGACCGTCAGCACTCCTGCGGGCGTCCGCGATCGGCATCGCGCACGCGCCCAGGGACGGTCGGGTCAGGGATCAGTGGGAGGACTGCCTAATGAAATTCGGATCGTTGGCTGCCCGGCTTAGCCGGTCTGCGGCCGCTGGCGCGCTTGTCAGCGTCATTGGCGCTCCTGCGCTGGCCCAGCAAAATCCAGCGCAAACTGTAGAAACGACACAGCCGACGACAACGGCGCCTGCCGAGGAAAGCTCCGACCGCGTCGTTGTCACCGGTTCGCGCCTCGCCAATCAGTTCTCCAGCGCCGCGCCGATGGATGTCATCGTGGCCGAGGAAGCTGCGGCTCAGGGGATCAGCGACGTGGCGTCGCTGCTGCGCTCAACGACGGTTGCCGCGGGCTCTCCGCAAATCACCGCCGTTACTTCCACAGCCTTTGTCCAGGACGGCGGCGTCGGCGCGGAGACCATCTCGCTGCGCGGCCTCGGCGCCAACCGCACGCTGGTCCTGCTGGACGGCCGCCGGGCCGGCCCCGCCGGTACGCGCGGCTCGGTCGGCGCATTCGACTTCAACGTGCTGCCGCTGTCAGCGATCGAGCGGGTCGAGATCCTCAAGGAAGGCGCCTCGTCGATCTACGGATCCGATGCGATCGCAGGCGTCATCAACATCATCACCAAGACCGGTGATGGCGCCGATTTCGACATGTTCTATTCCGCGCCGCTCGCTGGCGGAGGCGACCAGTTCCGCATCAACGGCTCCTGGGGCGAGACCTTCAACAATAACCTGCAGGTTCGCGTGACGGCCGACTACTTCAACCAGAAAGAACTGGCTCGCGGTGATCGCGACTTCTTTGCCTGCGGCGCTCCCTACGTGTTCCGCGCCGACGGCAGCCGCGCCGATCTCGTGGATCCTCGTACAGGCGATTATACTTGCAGCAGCGATCTCCCCTGGGGCCACATCTGGTACTACGACTACAATGAGCCCGGGGCGATCACACGTCCGTGGCAGGCGCGCCCGCAGCTCATCCAATACAACTACGGCAACAACCTGCAGAACTGGCTGCCAGGTTTCGGGCCGACGACCAATCCCGCCACCTTCCCTCCTGGCTGGTTCCCGGTTGGCTACGGCGAACTCAACGGCCCAACCGCGACGCCTGACCCATTCTATGGGGCCTCGGCGCGCCTCTCTGAAGCCCTTATCAACTTCCACCACCCCTTCCAGGATCAGGAATCCCTTTCGCCCGAAATCGAACGCATGACACTGATGGGCAAAATGGAGTTCGACTTCAACGACAGCGCACAACTCTATGCGGAAGCGCTGTTGAATCGTCGGATGACCAAGGTCAACAGCTACCGCCAGCTCTGGAC
>DATBNA010000228.1:0-3447 GCA_036554545.1 Hyphomonadaceae bacterium | reverse complement strand
CAGAATAATAGCTGACCGCCGCATCGAACCTGCCGAGTTGTCTCCGCTCCCACTCGGCGCCAGACGCCGGCGTTTCACACGATCCAGGCACGGTCGTCAGGAACTTCACCTTGTCCGCGCCCGGCGCGAGCCAGCGCAAGGCGCGGATATCCGACGCCTTTGGCGCATCCGCGTGCGAGGCATCAGGGCCAGATGAACAGGCGGCCGCAACAAGTGCGGCCGCCAGCATGAACAGCAGCGATTTCAGCGCCGTCGTCGTCAGGACTTCGCGCCCGCAATCCAGCGCCGGAGCTCCTCGGCTTCCTCGCATCCGAACTTGCAGATGCGCTCGAGCGTCTTCAGCTGCGCCTTCGCCTTCGAAAGATCGCCAATCTCGACATAGTACTCGCCAAGATACTCGTTCGCCCCGCGATGTTCGGGGTTCAGCTTCAGAGCCGCAGAATAATAGCTGACCGCCGCATCGAACCTGCCGAGCTTGCGGTTGGCGAAGCCCTGATAGGTCAGCACGTCGGCATGCGGACCCAGCGCCACGCCAGCCGCGCGCAGCGAATAGAGCGCATCCTCATACCTGCCTTCGTTGATCAGGGCTGAGGCTTGCAGATACGACGCATCACCATCCTTTACTGAAGCGAACCGCGTGAGGTCGCCGGACAGCACGAGCGGCGTATCAGGTGTCGCGAGCTGCGTTTCGATCCGCGCCAGCGCCGCATCGATCGTCGCAGCATCCGCACACGCGGCCGCGCACTTCTCCTTCATCGCCGCCAGGGCGGTCCTCTGCTCGGCCGCCTTGGCGGCATCGCCGAGCTTGGCTTCGACCGCGCCGAGCCAGCCGCGCGCAAAGGCGTGGTTCTGGTCGTACTTCACGGCATTGCGCAGGAACTTGCGCGCGTTCTTGAAGTCCTCCTGCCCGATCTGGGCGAGCGCCATCATGTAGTTGGTGTTGGCGTCGCGCCCGGCGACATCGAGGACAGAGTCAAAAGCCTTTTCGGCCTGCTTGTAGTTCTTGTCCTTGAGGAACTGGACGCCCTCGGAATACTTCTTCGCTGGATCGAAGCTTGGTCCTCCGCCGGATGCACTGGGCGCCCCGCCGCCTCCGCCACCGCCGCCATTGGCGGCCAGGGCCGGAGTAGCAATCGCGAGAATCGATGCTGCCATCAGCAGCGCGCGGCCGAACTTCATGAACGGTCCTCCCAACTAGGCCGCCAGCGTCCCGGCGGACGTTGATTGCAGCCTACGCCTGCCGGCCGCAGCTGCGCCAGAGAGAATCGCAACAACTCCATGCGAGCCTTACCCGCACGCGAAACAGGGAGAATTCAGGTATGGCTCAGCCCGGCGAAAGGGCCTTGAGAACGCTGTCGACCAGACGTCGCGAATAGACTTCCGGCACGGGTCCACGCATTGCGATCAGGCGGTGCCACACCGGTCCGAAAAGCAGTTCTGTTGCGAGGTCGATATCCCAGTCGCGCCTGATGCCGCCCTTCAGCGCCTGCTCCGCCAGGATATGGCGCAGCGGGATCTTCACATTCTCGGAGAACCAGGCGCGGAACGTCTCGCCTGCTTCCTGGTCGTCGGCCGCGGCCAGCAAGGCTCCGCGCCAGGCATGGGCCCCGTCGCCCGTGCGCACGGCTACAAGCATGGGCTCGATCAAGGCCGAAATCCGGTCACGAACGTCGTTGCTGGCTGAAGGCGCAGCTGCCTTCCCCGCCAGCGTCGCAAGCGCTGCATCGACCGCCAGCGAAGCCGCCGACTTCCACCAGCGATAGATGGTCTGCTTGGAGGCCTTGGCATTCTTGGCGACGCGGTCGACGGAAAAACCTCGCCAGCCATGCTCCGACAGTTCGGTATAGGCGGCCGCCAGCACGGCGTGTGTCGAAGCTTCGCTGCGCTTGGGTCCGACCCGGCGCTTCTCGCCTTCCTCCGCAACCGGCGGCGGCGGCTCGCTCTCACCCATGACGGCCCCTGAGTGCTCGCAGCGATCTTGGTGTCGCTTTTGGCCAATAACGGAACTATGCGTACCTTGTCTGCCAGACGCCTCCTGTGAGTCAATGACTGGATCGAAGGTGCTGTTCTCCGCCGCAACAAAGCGACCCACATTTTTGCGTGTAGATACGTTTGCCTCGGCGCGGGTTCTTCGCTAGGGCCTCGCCACGATGATCGACTTCGCCGACGACGCTCAGGACCTCATCGCCGGCTACCGCCGCTTCCGCGCGCGCCGCTATCGCGAGGCGCGCGACCTTTTCCGCAGCCTGCGCGACGGGCAGCGTCCCGCCACCATGATCATTGCGTGCGCTGACAGTCGCGCCGATCCGTCCATGATCTTCGACTCGGCGCCGGGCGAACTCTTTGTCGTCCGCAACGTCGCCGCCCTGGTTCCGCCCTTTGAAGAGACAGCTGGCTGGCACGGTATTTCCGCCGCTGTCGAGTTTGCGGTGACCCAACTCAAGGTGAAGCAGGTCGTCGTTATGGGACATGGCGGCTGCGGCGGAATTGCCGCGTCGCTGGCCGCTGCGGCGGACCGTCCGGTTGGCCGCTTCATCGCGCCCTGGGTCGAGATCGCGGCCGATGCGCGCGATGCAGTGCTCGCCGACAGCTCCATTCCTCGCGAGGACTGGCAGGAAGCAGTCGAGCACGGCGCCGTCGGCCAGTCGCTCAAGAACCTGCTGACCTTCCCCTTCGTGCGCGCCGCGATCGACAGCGGCGAACTCAGCATGAACGGCGCCTGGTTCTCGATCGGCAAGGGCGAGCTGCACTGGCGCAATCCCGATACCGGCAGTTTCTCGGTTGTCGCCGCCGAAGACACCGAAGCCGAGCAGGACAGCAAGCTCTAGCCTGCTGGGCATTCCAGCGGCTTGTCGGCGCTGGCGCCGCCAGCGCCCATGCGCGTGATGCGCCAGCCTTCGGGCAACTTCGTGAGCTCATAGCCCGATGCACGCATCTCGGGGCCAAGCGGTTTTCCGTCCGTCTTCATGCGCGTGAACTTCATGCCTGCCCAGGCCTTGTCGGTCCCCGTGATGCAGCCCTTGACCTCGTGGATGATGGATTTGTCGTAGCCCTGCGCCACCAGGTCGGCGAAGGTCTTCTCGTTGGCCGCTGTCTGCTCTTCAACGCTGCGGCCAAGCCTGTAGAAGTCGCGCGCGATGGCCGCTGCATCGTGCCGGTTCCAGGCCTTTGTGTAGTCCCACATGACCTGTTCGACGGCCATCTCCGGCGCCAGAGGCGGCCCCTCCGCCGGCCCGGAAGCACACGCACCAACGGCGATACCCAGCAGCGCGCCAGCCAGCAGTCTCATCCCTGTGATCCCCTTTATCATTCAGCCATGCTATCGCTTCCCCATCGATAGTCGAGGAAGTCCGCGATGCACCTGACGCGACGCACCGCCATACTCGCCAGCGCCAGCCTCATCGCGTGCACGGAAAGCGCCTCGGCGCAGAATGCCGCGGTCACGAA